>CAZEQN010000056.1:0-13055 GCA_964514335.1 uncultured Anaerolineaceae bacterium | reverse complement strand
ATCCGGCAACCGCCGCCGCACAGTGGCAGGTCAGGGCACTCCCAGCATTTTTCCGGCAGGCCCGAACCCACCGGGTCGGCGCCGCGCTCGCGAAACGAACGGAACAATTCACCTTGCCAGATGTCCTCCCACGGGTCATGCAGGATATTGCCCGCCGAAACATAGTAAGACTGGCAAGGCAGCACATCGCCATTCGGCTCGATGCACAGCGAGTATTCTCCGGCGTTGCAGCGCTTGGCGCCGATTTCCAGTTCCACCGGCGAAAGGCGGCAGTACTCGGTCGGTGTGTACCACAGGAAGCGCATGCCCTTCTTCTCGGCGTGTTCGCGCACCCGCACCAGCAGGGGCGGCATTTCTTCTTCCTTGATGGCGGTCGGGTGTTCAAAGCCCCCGCCGGAGTAAATCATCCCGTTCATCGCAAACGTGCGGATGCCAAGGTCATAGATATAGTCAATAATCTCTTCCACATGGTCGCGGTTGGTCTTCATCAGAGTCGTGTTGGTGATGACGTACACCCCGCTCTTGACCGCGCTTTCAATACCTCGCACCGTCTGGTGAAACGAGGTCGCGCCCATCATCGCATCATGAATTTCAGCGTGGTTGGAACCCAGCGTAATCTGCACATGGTTCAGACCCGCTTCAGCCAGCCGCTGCATATAGGCTTCCTGGGCGATATAGCGGCCATTGGTGTTCAACCCTACGATCATCCCCAGCCCATCGGCATAGCGGATGACTTCCGGCAGGTCCGGGTGCAGGGTGGCTTCGCCGCCAGTCAGAATCAGGTGCGGCACGCCCAGTTCAGCCAACCGGTCCAGCACCATGCGCCACTCGTCCAAAGGCAGCGAGGGCATCGTCAGGCGATCGGATTCGTTGTAGCAGTGCGGGCAACCGTTGTTGCAGCCATAGGTCAGGGCGATATCCACTTTGTAGGGCGCGTTCACGCCAATGCTGAACAGCGGAGCCATCTCCATCAGGCCGCCCAGTGCGCAGGTGTAGCAATCGCCGCTATGATACCGGAAATGGTCAATAATCTGATAGACCTGCGCCACCTCATGCGTCAATTGCGCCAGGTCAACCCCGGCATAAACCTGACGCAAGCGCGCCAGCGCCCCGGCCTGGGGTACATCTTCCAGCGCCAGTCGGGCGATTTCGGTGGCCGTCGGGTTGAGATGAATGACATCCGTAACATCCACAAACAGCACACCTGTGCCCGCCGGCTCAATCCGCAGGTGCAGGCGCATCTGGCGGCCGCTGGGGGCGGTGTAGCGGTAGGTGTACAGGCCGGGGGGCGTCAGTTCAACTGCCTGCCAGGCCGTTTTCCAGGCCGCCCAGTCCTGCTTGAGTTCCTGTGCCAATCCGGTCTTGCCAATCACATCCGTCCAGCCCATGCCACACTCCAACACTCTGGTGAAGTTCGTTTCCCCATAATATACCAAATCCCTTGCCCGGCAAGCCCCTGACGGCTAACGCAAAGGAAATCAACGAACCGGGCAAGTTCAGGCAGAGTGTCAGACAGCGGGCTTCAGCCCACTGCGTCCCGCTGGCGCGACCTGCGGATATAATTCAGCCAATGGATGATTCGCCGGCCTTCTGGCACACCCGCTTCCAGCAGCAAGCCGAATGGACCCGCAGTCTGCGCGCCCACCTGCTGAATCTCGCCGGCCTGCCACCCCGCCCGCGCGCGCTGGAGGTCGGCTCTGGCACGGGCGCCCTGCTGGATGAATTGGGCCCCGCCCTGAACCTGACCGGGTTGGATATTGACCTGGCCCGCCTGCGCTTCGCCGCCACCCGCCACCCGGCCCAACTGGCGGGCGATGCCCACCACCTGCCGCTGGCGGCTGCGGCCTTTGACCTGACCATCTGCCACTTTTTGTTATTGTGGGTCGCTGACCCCGCCGGCACACTGGCCGAGATGCGTCGCGTCACCCGCCCCGGCGGCTGGGTGATTGCCTTTGCCGAGCCGGATTATGGCGGCCGGCTGGACTATCCCGAGGCGCTCGCCACGCTGGGTGCGCACCAGACCGCCGCCCTGCAAGCCCAGGGTGCCAACCCGCACCTTGGCCGCCTCCTGCGGGCCTTGTTTGCCCGAACCGGCCTGCAAAACGTTACCTGTGGGGTACTGGGCGGCGAATGGCGCGCTACAGACCCCGCCGCTGATTCCCTTGAATGGCAGGTCATCACTCAGGATGTGCGAAGCCGCATAACCCCCGCCGAGCTGGCAAAATTGCAGACCGCAGAGCAACGCGCCCAGCAAGCCGGCGAACGCCTGCTGTTTGTGCCGACCTTTTACGCACTCGGACAGATGCCCACCTAGAAATCCAAGAGGAGCCAACATGACTATCAAAATTTCGCGGACCATGATCGGCGTTTTTCTAATCCTGCTGGGAACATTGTTGTTGCTGCAATCCCTGGGAGTGCTGGATGACCGACTTGGCAACGCCGTCTGGGGCGTGCTGCTCGGGCTGGGCGGCCTGCTGTTCACCAGCCTCGCCCTGCGCCACAAAGTGCAATGGTGGTGGTGGCTGCCCGGTTTGGGGATGCTCGGCCTGGCCGCCGCCAACTTCATGGAACTCCTCGCCCCCGCACTGGCGGTACGTTTTGCCGGCCTGCTGGTGTTGGGCAGCCTCGGCCTGGGCTTTGTGATGATTTACCTTTCCCAGCGCATCAACTGGTGGGCGCTTATCCCCAGCGGTGTATTGCTCACCCTCGGCGCGATTTCGGTGGTGGAGAATCAACCGCTGGCGGGCTTCAAGACCGATGGCCTGTTCTTTCTCGGCCTCGGCCTCACCTTCATTGTGCTCTGGCTCATTCCCACGCCCTTTGGCCGCCTGACCTGGGCGATTTTCCCCGCCCTGCCGCTGCTCATTTTTGGGCTCTGGCTGGGGTTCAATCAGGACCCAGCCATCTGGAACATCATCTGGCCCGCCGCCATCCTCCTGCTGGGCCTGTGGCTGCTGGGCCGCGGCTTCTTCCGCCGCCGCTGAAAGGACCCACGATGAATCTGGAGGATTATCGCCGCCAGAAAGACCTGTTTTTTCAGCGCGACCCGCACAGCCCGCTCACCCCGGAGCAAAAGCGCGACTTCAAAGGCATGCAATACTTCCCTGAAAACCCGGCCCTCGCCTTGGAGTTGGAGATCCAGGAATTCGAAGTTCAGGAAACCATCCAGATGCAGACTTCCACTGGCGACCTGCGGACTTTCACCCGTTTTGGTCAGATAGAATTTACCGTGGAAGGCCAGCCGGCCCACCTGACCGTCTACCAGAGCGAACACGGTTTCTTTCTGCCATTTGTGGATGCGCTCGCCGGTTCAGAAACCTATGGGGCTGGCCGCTACCTTGACCCCGAAACGCTGCCGAACGGCAAGCTGGACGTAGACTTCAACCTTGCCTACAACCCCTACTGCGCCTACAACGATCGCTACTCCTGCCCGCTGCCGCCCGCCGAGAACCGCCTGTCATTGGCAATTCGAGCCGGGGAAAAATCATTCAAATAACTTGGGAGAACGCATGACCAAACCTCAATCCATATGTATTGTTGGCGCCGGCATTTACGGCATCACCGCCGCCCTGGAACTGGCCGCCCGCGGCCACGCCGTGCAGGTCTTTGACCCCGGCCCGCTGCCCCACCCGGATGCCGCCTCCACCGACATCAGCAAAGTGCTGCGCATGGACTATGGCAGTGACGAGTTTTACTGGGATCTGATGCTGGCCGCCTTTGACCGCTGGGATGAGTGGAACAAAGGCTTCAGCCGCCCACTCTGGCACCAGACTGGCTTCCTGATGCTTTCGCGCAGCAACTGGCAGACGGGCGGCTTTGAGTACGACAGCTACCAGGTGGCCGCCAAACGCGGCTTGCCGTTGGAGAAAATCGATGAGCAGGCCGTCCGCGCCCGCTTCCCGGCCTGGAACGCCGACCTCTACCAGACCGGCTATTTCAATCCCCGTGCTGGCTGGGCCGAAAGCGGCGAAGTGCTGCGCCAGTTAATCGAACGCTGCCCGGCGGCCGGCATCCAGTTACACGCCAACCAGCGTTTTGAACGCCTGCTGGAAAACGGCTCGCAAGTTGGCGGCATCCAGACCGCCGATGGCGTCCAGCACCATGCCGAGGTAGTCATCTTCGCCGCTGGCGCCTGGACGCCCGCCCTGCTGCCGCACCTCGAGAATGTGATGTGGGCCACCGGCCAGCCGGTCTATCACTTCCGCGCCCCCAATCTGCCAGACTACCAGCCGCCGCGCTTCCCGGTCTGGAATGCCGATATTGCCAATACCGGCTGGTACGGCTTCCCCGCCAAAGACGATGGCACCCTGAAAGTCGCCAACCACGGCCCCGGCTGGCGCGTAGACCCCCACGCCCCGCGCACCATTCCGGCGGGCACTGAAGAGAAGTTTCGTGAATTTTTCCGCGATACCTTTCCCGGCCTGGTGGACGCCCCCAAAATCGGCGAACGGCTGTGCCTGTACTGCGATACCTGGGATGGTAACTTCTGGATTGACTTTGACCCCCAGCGCCCTGGCCTGCTGGTCGCCGCCGGCGACAGCGGCCACGGTTTCAAGTTCGCCCCCCTGTATGGCGAAATCATCGCCGACCTTGTCGAAGGTCGCCCCAACCCCTGGGCGGCGCGCTTTGCCTGGCGCGAACCCGGCGCCCTCACCCATGAAGATGCCCGTTTCATGGAAGCAGACGGCAGCCCCAAGCGCAAGTAAGGCACAGCGCACTTGTGGCACTCTGACAGTCGAACGAAAAGCCTAACACCCTGGGATCATGAAAATTTTGTCACTCCGAGCGCAGCGAGGAGTCCCGGCCCACATCAATTACTGGTTGCCGCGATGGCTATGATTCGCCACTTGCCAAGTAGGGGCGTAGCATTCTACGCCCCTACTTGGGTTCAAACATCTTGTTCACCGGCAAACCAACTTGTGAAAAAAGCGCCACCGTTGGGTGGCGCTCTCGTTTAACATTGTTTCGGTTGGGGTGATTAGCCGCGCGCCCGCTCCAGCAACGTCATCATCATCAGCCCCAGCACAATCCGTTTTTCTTCCATTTCATCCAGTTCAACCAGTTTTTCCAGCAGGAACTTACCCTCAAAGAAAGCCGGCTGCTTGCTCAAGCGCATCACGCCGCTGCCATCTGCCCGCGAAACCAGGTACGTGGGATTCAGGAAATAGCCCGCAAACAAGCCCACCAGCGGAATCTGCTCTATACAGGAATCCGCTACCCGGATCCACGGATTTTCCTCACGTACCACCAGCGCCGGAACTTCCTCTGCGCCCTCAAAAATTTCGTAGTGGGCGCTCCACATGGAACGCAAGCCCTTGCGTTTGATAGAACCCAGCGGATTGCCTGCCATATCCGTAAAATTGTAACGGGCCGAGAAGTCAATGATGCGGTCCGCTCCAATCTTGTACAATCCCTGTTGCTGGGTGTCATCCGCAAAGACCGTCACAGCTTCCTTCAGTTTCAAAAGCTTCTGGCGCAGGTAAAAAATCCCCTTACCGCTGGCATCCGTTACATAAATCTGCGGCACCAGAGTTACTACTTTGAATGACATTGTTAACGGGTATTGCATCTTTTCAGCTCCTTGGTTTGTTTTCTCTATTGTACTGGCGAATGCCAATCCCTACGGCCCGATGTATGTGCCGGCCGCTAGAGTTACGCTCTTAGCCACCACTACAATCCCGTCCTGTACCGCCCAGTCGCCAGCATCCAGTTCAGTTCCGGGCGGAAAGGGCTTTATAACCACGCCGGCCCCGGCGCGCACATTCTTGTCAATAATCGCGCCTTCAATATCGCAATTTGGGCCGATTCCCAGCGGGATGCCGCGCGGCTGTTCTTCGTAGTAGTCACAGCCCATCAGAATCGTGCGGCGAATGCGGGCGCCATCGGCTACCTGGCTGCGCAACCCAACAATAGAGTCGCTAATTTCGGCCCGCCCTATTTTGCAGCCATCGGCCAGCAGCACATTTTCCAGAGTCGCCCCCGCCAGAATCGAACCCGGCAGGAAGCGCGCCCGGGTGTAGAGCGGGGCATGCTGGTCATTGAGGTTAAATGGCGAGTTGGGCTGGGTGAGGCTCAAGTTGGTGTCATAAAACGAGCGAATGGTCCCGATGTCTTCCCAATAACCGTCAAAGTGGTAGCCGAAGACCCGCCGGGTTTCAATCGCCCGCGGGATGACCTCGCCGCCAAAGTCAGTGTCCTCGGTGCTGTTCAGCAGGTCCACCAGTACTTGGGTGTTGAACATGTAGATGCCCATCGAGCCAAGATACGGACGCTCGGCATCCTCCCGGCTCACAAAACGCGCCAATATGTCAGGGTCTTTGGGCTTCTCCACGAAGTCCGTAATCCGGCCATCGGCTTCGGTTTTGAGCAGGCCAAACCGGCTGGCCTCGCCGCGCGGTACTGGCTGCACTGCCACGGTGATATCCGCCTGATTCTGCCAGTGAAACTGCGCCAGGGCCTCATAATCCATGCGGTACAGATGGTCCCCCGCCAGAATCAACACATATGGCGCCCGCGCCGACTCAATTTCCAGCAATTGCTTGCGCACCGCATCCGCCGTGCCCTGGTACCAGCCCGGGTCATCCGTGCGCTGTTCGGCCGCCAGAATCTGCACCCAACCGCGGTTAAACGCGTCAAAGATATACGTCTGGGCGATATGTCGGTGCAACGACACGGACTTAAACTGCGTCAGCACCGCAATGCGGTGAATGCCCGCATTAATGCAATTGCTGATGGGAATATCAATCAGGCGATACTTCCCGGCAATCGGCACCGCTGGCTTGGCGCGCAGCTTGGTCAGCGGGTACAGCCGCTGGCCGCGCCCGCCCCCCAGAATTACACCCAGAATTTCGTCAGTGGATGGCATGGCGTCTCCTGCCTCCATCATACCGGATGCCAGCCTACCCACGCAAGCCGTTGGGCCGCTGTTCACAAAACGATTACATCCCCACCCATCAGGTAAAATTAGCTGTCTGACAATTCACTCACGGAGCCCACCATGCAGCCCCAATACGAGCAACTCAAGAGCCGCTTCCAGCAAATCATTGACCTGGACCTGATCAATTCGCTTTTAAACTGGGATCAGAGCACCTACATGCCGCCCGGCGGCAGCGCGGCCCGCGGCCGCCAGTCTGCTCTGGTGGGGCTTCTGCGCCACCAGAAACTCACCGATGAAACCACCGGCGACCTGATTGAGCAACTCCTGCCGTGGGCCGCCCAACAACCGGCCGGTTCGCCGGAAGCCGCCTTTGTACGCGAGGCCAAGCGCACCTTTGACCAGGCCATTCGCGTCCCGCCCGACCTGATTGCCCGCGCCTATACGCATTTCAGCCACGCCTATCAGGTCTGGACCACCGCCCGGCCCAACAATGACTTCAGCGTCGTCCAGCCCATTCTGGAAGAAACCCTCGCCATCAGCCGCGCCATGGCCGAGTGCTTCCCGGAACGCGAGCACATCGCCGACCCGCTGATTGACCTGCAGGACCCGGGCATGAAAGCCCGCGAAATCCAGCGCATCTTTGCCAAACTGCGCGCCGAGCTGGTGCCGCTGGTAGAAGCCATTTGCGACCAGCCCGCAGTGGACGACAGCTTCCTGCACCGCAGCTACCCGATTGACAAGCAACGCGTCTTCGGCGAGCAAATTATCACCGCCTATGGCTACGACTTCAACCGCGGTCGCCAGGACCTCACCCACCATCCCTTCATGACCAAGTTCTCGCTGGGAGACGTACGCATCACCACCCGTTTTGACGAACACAATTTTGGCGATGGTCTGTTCAGCACCCTGCACGAGTCCGGCCACGCCATGTACGAGCAGGGCATCAATCCGGCCTTTGAAGCCTCACCGCTCGGCGTTGGCGCTTCTTCCGGCGTACACGAGAGCCAGTCCCGCCTGTGGGAAAACGTGGTGGGTCGCAGCCTGCCCTTCTGGGAGCACTATTACCCGCAAGCCCAGGCCCTCTTCCCTGACCAATTGAACGATGTGCCCCTGCCAGCGTTTTACAAGGCGATTAATAAAGTGGCGCGCTCGCTCATCCGGGTGGATGCCGATGAAGTCACCTACAACCTGCATGTCATGATCCGCTTTGACCTCGAACTGGCCCTGCTGGAAGGCAAACTGGCGGTCAAAGACCTCCCCGATGCCTGGCACGCCCGCTACCAGCAGGACCTTGGCCTGCGCGCCCCGGATGACCGCAACGGTGTCTTGCAGGACGTGCATTGGTACGCCGGCCCGATTGGAGGCCAATTCCAGGGCTACACCCTCGGCAATATTCTGTGCGGCCTGTTTTATTCACAGGCGGTAACAACCCACCCGCAAATTCCCGCCGAAGTCGGCCAGGGCCGCTTTGATGTACTGCGTGGCTGGATGCAGGAGAACATTTACCAGTATGGTTCGCAGTATACGACGTCTGAACTGGTGCAGCGCGCCACCGGCGGCGGGCTGACCATCCAGCCCTACATCGCCTATCTCAAGCAGAAGTACGGCGAGATTTACGGGCTCTAGTTGACTTCGGAATACAAAAGAGCGCCGCGGATATCCGCGGCGCTCTTGATATACATAGAAACTAAGCCGGTTGCGGGCCTTCCGTAGCAACACCATCGCCGGGCGTGAATGTACCGCCCTGTGGCACCATACCCGCTGGCAAACTCTTCGGCTTCTCCAGTGGCTCGGGAATAATCAGTACATCATTGTCATAAATCGTGTCGCCGGGAGCCAGGCCATTGAAATACATGATGACCTCCCATTTCAATGGGTCATCGTAATAGCGCAGCGCAATCAGGCCCAGCGTATCGCTTGGTTCCACCTTATGCACCGCCACCCGCAACCCCCAGGTTCCCATCGCATCCAGATAGGCCGTGGCAACCGCCTGGCTGTTAATCGTCGGCAGCGGGATGCCATTGTAGGCCGCCCAGGCTTTGATGCGCAACTGGGTAATTGGGTCCAGTTGGAAGGGCGGCGGGGGTGGCGGCGGCGGGGTGGTATTGACCGGCGCGTCCGCACCCCACGCATCCGTGGAAAGTTTGCGCTGGCTGATAATACCGGAGAAGTTACGGTTGCCATCCTTACTGCACTCGCTCCACGCCTTCTCAAACTCCTTATAGGTCCACTTCTTGCGCTCGCCTTCCTTGCGGCGGCTGCCCCACCACAGCGGGTCATTCACATAGACATGCTTGTCGTCATACCCCACCACCACCACGAAGTGCGGCCCGCTGAAGTTGGATTGCACCTTGCCCATCTTGACCCAGCTGCCATAGTGCACCAGCGCAATCGGAGCTTTGCCTTGCTTGACATACTCTTTGAGTTTGTTGATGTTCAGCCCGGAAGCGTAATCAAACGGCACGCCATAGGCCTGGGCAGCGCGCATCATCTGGCTCACGCTCACAAAGCCATTGGCCGGCGCGCCGGTCTTGCGGTACACCGCATTGGTGGAAACACTCACGCCAAAGGCGTGCAGCACCATCGCCACGCAGGTCGGGCCGCAATCATTGCGAAATTCGCCCGCGTCCGGGTCAACCTGGGATTTATACGGGATACTGGGGATGAGTACGCCCATCTTTCGCCTCCATGCCTGGCACTACACTCCCTGAAACTATAGTGGCGGCTATGAGATTTGTCAACTTGGTTGCTCGCCCAGCTCGTTACGGCGCAGGCAGCACCTGCCACGGATTCAGGAAACCGCCCTGAAAGCGCACTTCAAAATGCAGGTGCGGCCCGGTGGAGTTACCGGTACTGCCGCCGTAGCCAATCACTTCGCCCTGCCCCACCAGCCGTCCGCAGGGCGCGGTCGCCTGGCTCAAGTGCGCATACACCGTGCTGTAGCCATTGCCGTGGTCAATATACACCATGTAGCCGTAACCGCCATTGGCCCAACCGGAAAACAGCACCACCCCGCTATCGGCGGCGTACACCCCGATGCCCTCGCCAGTGGCGATATCAATTGCCCGGTGGCCGTCCCAGTAATCATTGCCCACCACGGTGCGAATCGGCGAAGGCCACACAAAGCTCCCGCTGCCATTGCCCGCCGGGAAATTGCCGCTGCACGTCCCCGGCCCCAGCACCGTGTTGGAAACGCCCTGCCCGGCCCCGCTCACAAGGTCCGGAAACACAAACTGGGTGAATTCGCCCTCCCCACCCGGAATCATCACCCAGGTGCCAGCCGCCAGGCTGGGGTTGGTCAGGTCGGTAAACGGGTTGCCCGGCCATTCCAGAATGGCCGCCTCATCCACCCCGTAGCGCGCCGCCAGCGAGGCCAGCGTATCGCCGGCCTGCCACTGGGTGTACATCCCATTGGTGGGCGGGATGGTGAGCGCCATGCCGGGCGCCAGCACATCCGGCCGGCCAGCCAGTGTGGCCTCATTGGCCCACAGCAGGGTTTCAGGGGTGATGCCAAACTGGTTGGCAATCCCAAACAACGAGTCGCCAAACACGACCGTATAGAAAATGGCCTCGTACCGGGTAGCGCTGCCCTGCACCGTTTCCGGGGCTGCCCCGCGCCGCGCCCCCGCTACGCCCCCCGCCGGGCTGTAGTCCGGCAACTCATTAAGCGCGCCCCCACTGCCTTCAATCGGAATCCGAGTCGGCAACGCCCCTGCGGGTGGCGGGCCGGCCGCCCGAAACGCCAGAATCAAAGCCAGCCCTGCCAGAAGCCCGGCCGCCACCCACAGGGCGCGGCCCGCTCCAGCCAGGGCCGGCGGGGGGATGTCAGAGTTGGAGTTCGTCAGCGGTTCGCCCGACGGATTTGCTCCCACGGGTTAGGCCTCGTTCAGGCTCTCCAGAAATTCAATATTGTTATCGGACTTGGAAAGCTGGGAAAGGATCGCCTCGGTCGCCTGGGTCTGGCCGAGTCCGGCGCCCTGGGGCGGGTCAGAAACCATTTGTGAGTACATGCGGCGCATCAGCCAGACGCGCGGGGTCAGGTCCGGCCCCAGCAGCAGCTCTTCGCGGCGGGTGGACGAGCGTTCAATATCAATCGCCGGGAAGATACGGCGTTCCTGTAATTTGCGGCTCAAGTGCAGTTCCATGTTCCCGGTGCCCTTGAACTCTTCGTACACCACATCGTCCATGCGCGAACCGGTATCCACCAGGCAGGTGGCGATGATGGTCAGCGAACCACCCTCTTCAATATTGCGCGCCGCGCCAAAAAACCGCTTGGGGGGGTAGAGCGCCGAGGGGTCAATACCGCCTGACAGCGTGCGGCCGGAAGGCTGGACAACCAGGTTGTAGGCTCGCGCCAGGCGGGTGATGGAATCCATCAGGATGACCACATCCCGGCCGATTTCGACCAGCCGCTTGGCGCGCTCCAGCACCATTTCGGCCACCCGCACATGCGAGGTCACTGGTTCGTCAAAAGTCGAGGACACCACTTCGGCATCCACCGAGCGGTCCATATCGGTCACTTCTTCGGGGCGCTCGCCAATCAGCGCCACAACCAGATGCACGTCTTCGTGCTTGGTGGAGATGGCGTTGGCGATTTCCTTGAGGATAGTAGTCTTGCCGGACTTGGGCGGCGAGACAATCAGGCCGCGCTGGCCGCGCCCGATTGGCGCCACCAGATTAATCATGCGGTTGGAAAGCGCCCGCGGGCCGGTCTCCAGGTCAAAACGGGTTTCAGGAAAAATCGGCGTCAATTGCTCGAACTTGCGGCGGTGCTTGGCATCCTCTGGTGATTGGCCGTTGACCGACTCGACCTTGAGCAGGCCGGAATGGCGCTCGGATTCACGCGGCGGCCGCACATGGCCGATGACCAAATCACCGGGGCGCAGCCCATACCGCCGAATTTGAGTTTGGGAAACGTAGACATCTTCCGGGCCACCCTGATAGTGATTGGTGCGCAGAAAGCCCACCCCTTCGTTCATGATTTCCAGAATACCGCCCTGGACTTCCAGACCCTCTTTTTGGGCCTCCGCCTGGCGGATGAGCACCACCAGCTCTTCCTTCTTGCTGCGGTTGGCTCGGTCAATCCCGAGTGTCTTGGCGCGGGCACGCAACTCGGCCAGCGGCTTGGTTTCCAAATCTAAAATCTGCATGGTTGTCTCTCTTAATGAATTGGATTGGGTTGAGTTCAAGGGTGCAAGCCATCAACCGCGCGAAAACCCGGGCAGCAAACAGGGTTTCAGGCGGCAGAGGCCGAATTGCTCATCAAATTTGAAGTTTCAGAATTTGGGGGAACAGATGTCCAGATTATAGCCCAAAGCCCGGCAGGCTGCAAGACCTGCCCGGGTAGAATTCTGCAACCCCAGTTTACCGCAAAAAAGCCAGGCCGAGCATCATCCCGGCCAGAGTTTTGGCATCCTGAATCTCGCCAGTTGTGACCATTTCCAGGGCTTTCTGTACCGGGATTTTCTCAATCACCAGATATTCATTTTCATCCTGCGGCAGCGGGTTGGGTTGCAAATCGGTGGCAAGAAAGAAGTACATAAACTCGGTGGAATAGCCCGGCGCAAGGAAACAGGTTCCCAATGGCAGGAGCTTCCCGGCCGCCATGCCAATTTCTTCCTGGGTTTCGCGCCCGGCGCAGGTTTGCGGGTCCTCCCCGGCTTCCAGCGTACCCGCAGGCAGTTCCAGCAGCAATCCCCGCACGCCCTGGCGGTACTGGCGCACAAACCAGATGTTGCCATCGCCATCCAGTGGCAGGATAGTCACCGCCCCGCCATGAGTCACAATGTCAAAACTGGCCTCGCGCCCATCCGGGTAGCGCACCCGCTCCTGTTGCAGGCTGAACATCCGGCCGCGATAGATTTCCCTGACTCCCATTTGTTCAAACATGTCGGCGCCTTTCAGGTTGTTGCCAGATAAGAAACGAGAAGGCGAGATTGTGCCATCGCCTTCTCGTATGAAATTTCTCTTGCCGAAGTGACTTATGGAATCTGGATGGTATCGCCGGAGATCAGGTCGGCGTCCACGGTGGTGTTGTTAGCCGCCGCAATTTCTTCCGGCCACACATCGCCAAACACGCAGGCGATACTATAGAAGGTATCATCTGCCCCCACAGTATAGGTGGTTGGGTGTGCTCTTAATGCCCGTGCGCCGTCAAAACCGCCCGAATTCTGCGGGA
>CAZEQN010000055.1:0-13159 GCA_964514335.1 uncultured Anaerolineaceae bacterium | reverse complement strand
CTCCGGGCTCCCCGTGCATTGGGTTGATGTAGATAGTATAGCCGGGCGGCGGGTGAGAGTCAAATGCGGGTGGTTTAAGTGGTAGCGGGCTAAAGCCCGCGGTCTGAACCGGCAAGTTGGAATATTTTTGATTGCGCGGCTTTCCCGTATAATCGGAGCATGGAAAAAGGCGCGCATCTGGCAGATGGCCGTACGGCCGAGATTTTTGAATGGGGGCCGGATAAGGTGTTGAAATTGTTCCGGCCGGGCTGGGAGGCGGGCGCGGCGGACTATGAATATCAAGTGGCACGCGCCGCCGAGCAGGCCGGCGCGCCCGGCCCCAAAGTGTATGAACGGCTGGAAGTGGAAGGGCGGCCGGGGATACTCTATGCGCGGGTGGATGGCGCGCCGCTGCTGACGGGTTTTCAGAAAGCGCCGTGGCGGTTTCCGGCGCTGGCGCGGCGGCTGGCGCGCTTGCAGGCCGAACTGCATGCCTGCAAGCCCAATGGCCTGCCGGATATGCACGCCAAGCTGGAACGGCGGATTGCCGAACTGGACGGCGCGACCGAAGCCCAGCGGGCGGCATTGCTGGCACGGCTGGCGAGCCTGCCGCGCGGCGACCGGCTACTGCACGGCGATTTTCATCTGGAGAATGTGCTGGATACGGCTGATGGCCCGGTGATCCTGGACTGGGTGGATGCGGCCTGCGGCCACCCGCTGGCGGATGTGGCGCGCTCGGTGTTGTTGCTGCAATATTCGTATGTGGACCCGGCCACGCCGGGCTTTGGCCTGATTCAGTTGTTGCGGCGGTTGTTTGTGCGGGTGTATTTGAAAGAATATTTCCGGCACAGCGAGTACCGGCGCTCCGATTTGCGGCCGTGGCTGGCGGTGGTGTTCGCCGCCCGGCTGGCGGAGGACATCCCGGGCGAGCTGGAGACGCTGGTGCCGTTCATTCAACGCGAACTGGGGTTGTAATACAAAGAGGGCAAGCGGGAACGGGGGTAAAATGCGGGTGTTGGTTCCAACATACTCTTTCGAAGGAGAAGAAAAATGAAAACGCCTCAATTTAAGATTCTGGCAGTCGTGGCTGTATTGGTACTGGCCGGGCTGGCGTGCAGTTTCAGCACGGCGAACATCGCCAACGCCTATATGGCGGCCGACGGGGATGGCAATACGCCGACCAGCGTGTACAGTAATGACCAGACGTTTTATGCGATTGTGGACCTGGCGAATGCGCCGGAGGACACTGAAGTGCGGGTGGTGTGGACGGCGGTAAACGTGGAGGGCGAGTCGCCCAATACGCTGATTGATGAAGTCACGACCACCAGCACGGATGCGATCCTGACCTTTAACCTGACCAATGAGGCCGGGTTCCTGTGGCCCTCGGGCGAGTACAAGGCCGAGATTTATTTGAACGGTGAGTTGAATACCACGCTGACGTTTTCGGTGCAGTAGACGGGCATTCGCCAGGAGCGAGTGCTTGGGAGTTGGGCAAACCACAACTCTACGGGTAATAAATTAACTCCCGGAGGTTTTAAACCTCCGGGAGGTTGCTTTAAACGGACGCCCACAAGCGTGTAGTTTGTGCAGTCGAAGGGGGCTGAACTACGGGATGGTTGGAACGGACGCCCACAAGGGGCTAGGCTACGGGATGGTTAGAACGGACGCCCACAAGGGGCTAGGCTACGGGATGGTTAGAACGGACGCCCACAAGGGGCTAGGCTACAACTTTCTTCGATTGTCAAAGTTCAGGCTTTGGGCAGGTCGACCCAGGCGGTGGTGCCTTCGCCGGGGCGGCTTTCCAGGCCGAGGTCGCCGTGCATGAGGGCCAGCAGGCTGCGGCACACGCTCAAGCCCAGGCCCCAGCCGTAGCGCTCGCGCACGCGCTGGTCATCGGAGCGGAAGAACGGCTCGGCCACGCGCGGCAGGTCTTCGGGCGGGATGCCGTAGCCGGTATCACGCACTTTGAGGCGGATGGACTTGCCGTGGTCTTCGGCGGTAATGGTAATCATGCTGCCGGGGTCGCTGTATTTGGCGGCGTTATCCAGCAGGTGCTCCAGAATTTGCTGCACGCGCTGGGGGTCGGCCTGAACCGCGGGCAGGTCGGCCGGAACCTGAACATCCAGCGTTTGCTGGAACTCGGTCAGGACTTCCTTTTTGGCTTCAATTGCTTTTTCAATTAATGGGCGTAAGGCCTGGGGGCTGGCTTCCAGGGCCAGCCGCCCGGCTTCGGCTTTGGTCATATCGGAAAGACTGGTGACGAGGGCATTCATGCGGTGGACGTTGGCGCGAATAACGTTCAGGAAGTTGAGCTGGTTTTCGTTGATTTCGCCCATCGCCCCGCCGCGCAGCAGGTCGGTGTAGCCCTGAATGCTGGTCATCGGCAGGCGCAGTTCATGGGTGATGACGGACACAAATTTGGCTTTCTCGTCAATGGCCGCCTCGATTTCGGTTTCAAGGGCGGCGAGGGCGGCGCGGGTTTCTTCGTCGGCGCCCAGCGCTTCCAGCCGCTGGCGCAGGAGGGCGATTTGAGGATGATTAGGGGTCATGAGATTCCTCCGGCGGTCAGTTGGGCGGCGCGATAGTCGCACAGGTCGTTAATCGGGCATTCGGCGCAGCGCGGGGTGCGGGCCTGACAGATTTCGCGCCCCAGGCGGATGATGTTCAGGTGACCATCATAATAGGTTTCGGGCGCGAAAAGGGCTTCCAGATGCTCGTGGGCGGCATCGGCGCTCATCTTTTCAGGGCGCAGACCGAGGCGGCCGCTGACGCGATAGACATGGGTATCCACGGGGAAGGCGGGCAGGTCCAGCGAGAATTGCAGCACGATGCTGGCGGTCTTGCGGCCCACGCCCTTGAACTGCACCAGCCAGTCAATCGCCTGCTGGGGGGTGTAGCCGCGCAGAAATTCGATATCCAGCCCGCCGGTGAGGGCGGTGATGTCGCGCAGCACCTGCTGGATGCGCGGGCCTTTCTGGTTGGCGAGACCGGCGGGGGTGATGGCGCGGATGACGTCCTCGGCCGGGGCGTCGCGCACGGCCTCCCAGTCCTTGAAGTTGGCTTTGAGGGCGTCAAAGCCTTTGTCGCGGTTGAGGTCGCTGGTAGCCTGCGAGAGGATGGTGGAGACGAGTTCGTCAATGGCGGGCAGGGGCGTGCGCCAGACGGGTTTGCCGTAGAAGGCCAGCAGGCGGTCATGAATCTGTTGGGCGCGGGCTTTGAGGCTGGCGGTCATGCGCGCTCCAGGGTGAAGCGCGGGCGGGCTTCGCCGACTTCCAGGCCGCGCCAATTGGAGATGGCGCGGCGCGGGCCGTAGGCGGCCAGGGCGGCCTGCTCACTTTCCGAAAGCGCGCCCAGTTCAGCGAGGAGGGCCAGGGTAACGGCCGGGCGCGCCCAGCCGCGCCGGTCGCCATCGGCGATTTTGAGGGCGATGCCGAGAGCGGGCGACCCGGGGCCGCGGGCGCCGGGCATCAGGCAGATGCCCTGGTAGCCCTCCGCGCCGCCCTTGGTGAGAATGCGCCCGCCGGTGGCCTGCATCAGGTCGGTGTCAAAGGTGCCGGGGCCGCTGACCATCTCCGGGTGGGCGAGCATGGCGGCGGTGATGGCCCGGCAGGCGGCGGCGCGCGGCGCAGGCAGACTCTCCGGCCCGGCGAGGCGGGCGAGGGCGGCAGCGGCGTTGGCGAGCGGTACGCAGAAATTGGGCGCCGAGCAGCCGTCAATGCCGAGGTCTACTTCAGCGGGCGGCAGGCCGCACATCTCGGCGAAGGCGGCCAGAATGGCCTGCTGGACGGGGTGGTCGGGTTCGAGATAGGTTTCCAGAGGGGCATTTTTGAACCGGGCGTGGGCCAGCATGCCGGTGTGTTTGCCGGAACAGTTGTGGCGGTTGGGGTGCGGGGGCGTGCCGGCGGCGGCCAGCCGTCTGGCGGTGGCATCGTCGTAGGGCGGGTGGACGCCGCATTGCAGGGCGCTTTCCGGCAGGCCGAGGCGGGCTTGCAGGCTGGCGACCAATTCGGCATGCGCATCGGTGCCGGTGTGCGAGGCGCAGATAAGGGCGATTTCGGCGGGCGAGAAGTTGAAATGACTGTGGCCGTCCGCTTCAATAAAAGGCAGGGCCTGGAAGGGTTTGGCGGTGGAGCGCAGGTAGGTGCGGGTGTGCGGGTCGCCGGCCCAGGCCATCAGGTTGCCGGCGGCATCGGATATGGCGAGGGCGCCGTAATGGATGGATTCCACCACCCCGCCGCGGGTGAGTTCGTACAGGGGTTGGTAGGGGTGGTCCGGCATGCCGGATTACTCGGCAACGCTCTCGGCCAGCAACGGGCTGGTGGAGCCGTAGACGCGGTGGAAGTAGCTGGCCAGGCCGTAGCGCAGGCGCTGGGTGTGGTGGGTTTTGGCGCGCGCCGGCGATTCAAAAGCCGGGAGGATTTTGGGGAATTGCTTCTCGGCGGCTTCGAGGGCGCCTTTCTTGCCGCCGATTTTCTCCAGCCGCTTGTGCAGGTCGGCCAGGGCGCGGCGAAAGTTGCGGATGTGCTTTTCGGCCAGCAGGCCGCCGCGGCCGCAGACAATCTGGTAGTTGCGGTAGTCGCGACCCAGCAGCAGGTCCAGCGTGTCAAGCCATTCGGGCAGTACCGCCTGGGCGAGGAAGGGCGGTTGGCGCAGGGTGACGCAATCGCCAATGAAAAGGATGCGCTGGGCGGGCAGGTGTACCCAGCAGGCGCCGCTTTCCGGGCCGGGGTGAGCTTCTACCAGCACGGGGTGGTCGCCCCAATGGATGTTGATGCGAGTGTCAAAGGTGAGGTTGGGGATGAGCCAGCGCAGGCCGCTCAAGCCGGTGAGGGTTTCCCATTCGGCGCCGCTTTCGACGGTCTGGGATTTGAAAATGGCGCTGCGCTGGCGAAACTGGCTCTGGGTGTGGTGATGGGCAATGACCGGGCTATCCAGCACCCGCGCGCCGAGGGTGCGGTCAGGGTGGGCATCCAGCGTAACCAGCAGGCGGTCGCGGGCCGGGCCGCTGCCGCGCAGGGCCGCCAGCCAGGCGCGGCCATCATCCGGGCGGGGCGGGGCATCAATCATCACGATGCCGTGGGGCAATAGCAATGCACCCAGCGTTACGCCGGCATAGCCTTCTTCAATGACGACACCTGAAGCGATTTCTTTCATTGGTTCAAGGTATTATAGCCGTAAGTGGCGGGGAAGGCAAAAAAGTTAAATCCCCGCCGGGGGTATGATAAAATATAGCGCTCCCCGGTGCGCCGGGCGAGCCCATTGGGGCGTGGTGCAACGGCAGCACAGCGGCCTTTGGAGCCGTTTATCTTGGTTCGAATCCAGGCGCCCCTGCTGATGTAGTGTGGAAATGAAAGGCGTTTTGCCGGCAAGACCCCCTCGGCCGGCAATAACCGCCAATCGCTGGAACTCTTCGTTGGAAGATATAGACCCTCTCAGTCCAATCCGGACGACTTCTCTCCCCTCCCGGTTGCCGGCCGTAAGTCCGCTGGCCGCCCAACGGGTACTTAAGATTCCCCTGCAAGGAACCAACTGCATATGAAAACAACCGCCGTTTTGCTGGCTGCTGGCAAAGGGACGCGCATGCGTTCTGACTTGCCGAAAGTTTTACATCCTCTGGGGGGGCGGCCGCTGGTGCGCCATGCCCTGGACGCGCTGACTGACCTGACCGGCCAGACGCCGGTGGTGGTGGTCGGCCATGGGGCCGAGGCGGTGCAGGCGGCGGTGGGGGGGGCGGCGCGCTTTGTGGTGCAGGCCGAGCAACTGGGCACCGGCCACGCCGTGATGCAGGCGGCCGCACTGCTGGAAGGTCAGACCGACCTGGTGCTGGTGGCACAGGCGGATATGCCGCTGATTACGCCCGCCACCTACCAGAAGCTGCTGTCCGCCCAGCAGGCCAACCCGGGGCCATTCAGCATGCTCACCGTGCTGGCGGATGACCCGCGCGGCTTTGGCCGGATTTTGCGCAACGCGGATGGCAGCGTGCAGGCGATAGTGGAAGACCACGAAGCCACCGAAGAACAACGGGCGATTCGTGAATTGAATGTGGGCGGCTATTGCTTCCGGGCCGAGTGGTTGTGGGCGGCGCTGAAACAAATTCCGCTTTCACCCAAGGGCGAGTATTACCTGACGGATTTGGTGAAAATCGCCAATGCCGAGGGCCAGCGGGTGCAGGCGCTGGTGATGGAGGCTGCTGAAGAAACGATTGGCATTAACAGCCGGGTGCATCTGGCCGAGGCCGAAGCCGCCCTGCGCCGCCGCATTAACCGGGCGTGGATGGAAGCGGGCGTAACGCTGATAGACCCGGCCACGACCTATATTGAGCCGGGCGTACAGATTGGCGCGGATACGGTGTTGCACCCCAACACGATTTTGCGCGGGAAGACCGTGCTGGGGGCGCGCTGCGAGGTCGGGCCGAATACGCTGGTGCAGGACAGCACCGTGGGGGATGATTGCAAGCTGTTCATGTCGGTCGTGGAGTACGCCCGTCTGGAAAATCATGTGGATGTAGGCCCGTATGCCCACCTGCGCAAGGGGGCGCACCTGGGGGATGGGGTGCACATGGGCAATTTTGGCGAGGTTAAGAATTCTTACCTGGCGCCGGGGGCCAAGATGGGGCATTTCTCCTATATCGGAGATGCCACGATTGGCAAAGATGTGAATATCGGGGCGGGCACGATTACCTGCAACTATGATGGCGTAAACAAAAACCACACCGAAATTGGGGATGGGGCGTTTATCGGCAGCGATACGATGCTGGTGGCGCCGCTCAAAATCGGCGCCCGCGCCCGTACCGGCGCTGGCTCGGTGGTAACCAAAGATGTTCCGGAGGATGCGCTGGTGGTCGGTATTCCGGCCCGGCCAGTGCGAAAAGCCAAATAAATCATGACTCAAACTGAAGCGATCGCTTTATTTCTGTTGCTGATGGTGAACCTGACGGTCGCCGCGACCCGAGCCGGGTTGCTGAACATCCGGTATGGCCGCCTGATAAATATGGGCGAACTGGGGACGTTGAATGTGAAACCGACGGTGGCGCTGGTCACGCGCCGCGCCCGCCTGCGCTCCACCCTCAAACTGACTCAAATGTTGCTGCGCTTCTCCATGGCGGGCATTTTGCTGAATCTGCTGGAACCGTGGCAATTGACCCCAAGCCCTGCGGCGCTGGTGCTGGGGGCACTGCTGGGCAGCGCTCTGGTACTGTGGCTGGCGGAATTTATCGTTGAGCGCACCATTTTGCGCGACCCGGAGACCTGGGCAGTGCGCTTCACGCCGATTGGCAATTTGCTGGTCACGCTGATGAGCCCGCTGCTGGCGATTCCGATGCGGCTGTCTGATTCAGCCAATAACCGCAATCTGGTGACCATCACGGAAGATGAGTTGAAAAGCCTGGTGGAAGCCGGGCAGGCGGCGGGCATTCTGGAAGCCGACGAAAGCGAAATGATTCAAAATGTGTTTGAGCTGGGCGAAACTGTGGCGCGTGAAATCATGGTGCCGCGAGTGGATATGCTGATGCTGGATGTGAACACCCCGCTGGAGCAGGCAACCGATGTACTGCTTGAATCGGGTTTTTCGCGCGTACCGGTGTATGAGAACAGCAGCGAGAATATCATCGGGTTGCTGTACACGAAGGACATGCTTAAGGCCCGGCGGGCGGGCAATGGCATCCGGTCTTTGCACGAATTGCTGCGCCCGGTGAACTTCATCCCGGAAACCAAGAAACTGGATGAACTGCTGGACGAGATGCAGGCGCAACGCTATCACATCGCCGTGATTGTGGATGAGTATGGCGGCATTTCCGGCCTGGTGACGCTGGAAGACATCGTGGAAGAGATTTTCGGCGAAATTCAGGATGAGTACGATGATGAAGAAATAGAAATGGCACAGGAAATCTCGCCGGATGAATTCCTGTTCCATGGCGGTATTGATTTGGAAGAAGTCAATGACCTGATGCACGCCCATTTGCCGACCGACGAGGCGGATACGCTGGGCGGTCTGATTTACCGCCTGGTGGGGCGGGTGCCGCGCAAAGGCGAGCGCTTGCAGGTGGATGGCTTGAGCCTGACCGTGGAACAATTGAGTGACCGGCGCATCCGCATGGTGCGCGCCAAGCGGCTGGTGGATGTGCAGGCAGTCGCGGAAAGTGAGGATTGACCGGTGCTAACGGATGAACAGAAAGAACAACTGGTACAGACTGCTTTACAGGCCCAAAAATGGTCCTACTCGCCCTATTCGGAGTATGCGGTCGGGGCGGCGTTATTGACCGCATCCGGCAAGATTTATGATGGCGCAAACATTGAGAACGCCGCCTACCCCACCTCCATCTGTGCTGAACGGGTGGCGGTCTTCAAGGCGGTTTTTGAAGGCGAGCGTGAAATTCAGGCCGTGGCGGTTGTGACCCGCAATGGCGGTTCGCCGTGCGGCTCATGCCGTCAGGTATTGGCGGAGTTTGGGCTGGCGGCGGTGGTGCTGATTGCCGATGAAAGCGGGGCGGTGCTGCAGGAAATGACGGTGGCCGAGCTGTTGCCGGGCGCATTTACGCCCGAAAAACTGGGGTAAAATCAACCGATTGTCTGACAGCCAATGCACTGGCAGCAGATGACCCAATCCTGATTCTGGAAATTTTCGCGAATGCGCATTCTGGTCATTACGGATATTCACGGCAATTACATCGCGCTGGACGCTGTGCTGGAACATGCCGGCCAAGTGGACGGCGTGTGGTGTCTGGGGGATGTGATTGGCTACGGCCCACAGCCCAACGAGTGCGTGGAGCGGGTTGCGGCCCTGCCGAACCTGCTGTGCCTGCTGGGCAACCACGATGCGGCGGCGCTGGATATGCTGGACCTGAATACCTTCAACCCTGAAGCGCGGCTCTCGATTGAATGGACGCAGGCGCAGATGAAAACCGAGAATCTGACCTTTCTTGAAGAACGCCCGCAGATGATTACGATTGAAGACATGAATGTCACCCTGGCGCACGGCTCGCCGCGCCAACCGGTGTTCGAATACCTGCTGGATACGCGAGCGGCGACTGAAAATTTTGAGTACTTCAGCACCGAATATTGTTTTGTGGGCCACACTCACCTGCCGGTGCAGTTTCATCTGACCAATGGCGCTTACCTGTGCGGCTTGAATATCCCGCCGGTGAATCAGGTCACGCAGTTGGAGGCCCGCGCTATCCTTAATCCGGGTTCGGTCGGCCAGCCGCGCGACCGTGACCCGCGTGCCGCCTACGCCATTTTTGATACCGAAGCGCGCACCTGGGATTACCGGCGGGTCAATTACCCGATTGAAGAAACCCAGAAGTTCATGCAGGCGGCCGGGCTGCCGGAGCGGCACATTTTGCGCCTGGAGGCCGGCTGGTAGGGGCAGAAAATTCAAATGGGGGGAATAAACACAGGTATAATCGTGTAAATTTGCACAAACATTTCACAAACGAAAGAGCCGCGTATGCCTGTCCGCATTCACCCCACTGCTGAAGTATCTGACAAAGCGCAAATTGGCGAAGGGAGCAGCATCTGGAATCATGCCCAGGTGCGCGAAAATGCCTCTCTCGGCCAGAACTGCATTCTTTCCAAAGGCGTGTATGTGGATGCCGGGGTGCAGATTGGGAACAATGTCAAAATCCAGAACTATGTGTCGGTCTATCACGGGGTAACGATTGAAGATGGTGTGTTCGTGGGGCCGCATGTGTGTTTTACCAATGACATGAACCCGCGGGCCGTGAACCCGGATGGCAGCCTGAAGAGCGCCGATGACTGGGTGTTGAGTGAAACGCGGATTAAGGAAGGCGCGGCGTTGGGGGCCAACAGCACCATCCGCTGCGGGATTACGATTGGCCGATGGGCGCTGGTGGGGGCGGGCAGCGTGGTGACCAAAGATGTGCCCGACCATGGTTTGGCGCTGGGCAACCCGGCGCGCCTGCGCGGGTTTGTGTGTGCCTGCGGCCAGCAGGTAGCCAAGCAGTCTGAAACGGCGGATGTGGTTACGGCGGCCTGCCCGGCCTGCGGGCGGACGCTGGACATCCGGCGGGCGGACTGGCAGCAACTGACCTGATTGATGTTTGATGCGTATTCTGGTTGACCTGAATCACCCGGCGCATGTGCACCTGTTTCGCAATGCCATTCAGGAATGGCGCGCCAACGGCGTGGACGTGCTGATTACCGCCCGCGAAAAAGACCTGACCACCCGCCTGCTTAATTTGTATGGGCTGGAGTACCAGTACACCTCCAACCAGAAACGCGGCGCGCTGGGTTTTGTAACCGGGGCGCTGGAACTGGACCGGGCGGTGTGGCGGGCGGCGCGCCGGTTTGACCCGGACTGGATGATGGGGACTTCGTTTGCGATTGCGCATGTTTCGCGGCTGGTGCGCGGCCGTTCGATAGTGTTTGCCGAGGACGATTACCAGTCCAGCAAACTGTTCTGGCAGGTCAGCCGCCCCTTTGCGGATTACATCGTAACGCCGGATACGATCCCGGATGATTTTGGGCGCAAGCATGTGCGCTACCGCGGCCTGCAGGAGCTGGCCTACCTGCACCCCAACCGCTTCACCCCCGACCCGGCCGCCCTGCAGGATTTTGGGTTGCAGCCGGGCGAGCCGTATTCCGTCTTGCGTTTCGTGTCTTTTCAGGCCTCGCATGATGTCGGGCAGCGCGGCATCAGCCTGGAAGCCAAGCGCGAACTGGTGCGCCGCCTGTCTGCGCATGGGCGGGTGTTGATTACGGCGGAAGGCGAATTGCCGCCCGAATTTGCGCCCTATGCCACCCAGGCCGCCCCGCACCAGATCCATCATTTGCTGGCGTTTGCCGACCTGTTCGTGGGCGACAGCCAATCCATGACGCTGGAAGCGGCCATGCTGGGGACGCCCGCCCTGCGCCTGAATACGTTTGTCGGGCGCACGCCGGTGATTGAACATCTGGAGGCGGAATACGGCCTGACCTATGGCTTCCGGGTTGAGCAGGAAAGCGCCCTGCTGGAGAAGGTAAAATCATTACTGGCTGACCCACAGTTGAAGGAAACCTGGCGCGCCAAACAGGCCAATTATCTGGCCGGGCAGCTGGACCTGACGGCCTGGATAGTGGAATTACCGCATACAATTGAGAAGCTGGCAGCCATGCCAGCCCGGGAGAACTGACCATGATTCATATCGCCAAACCGTTGATTGGGGATGAAGAAAAACAAGCCGTGATGGAAGTGCTGGACTCGGGCATCATCGCCCAGGGGCCGCGGGTGGCGGCCTTTGAGGCGGCCTTCGCGGCCATGTGCGGCACGAAGTACGCCATCGCCACCACCAGCGGCACGACCGCCCTGCATGTGGCGCTGCTGGCGCACGGCATTGGCGAGGGCGATGAGGTCATCACCTCCTCGTTTACCTTTATTGCCTCGGCCAACAGCGTGTTGTTTACCGGGGCCAAGCCGGTGTTTGTGGATATCGAGCAGGACACATTCAACCTTGACCCGGCCAAAATCGAAGCGGCCATCACGCCGCGTACGAAGGCGATTATGCCGGTGCATCTGTTTGGCCTGCCGGCAAACATGGAAGCGATTGAGGCGATTGCCAAAAAGCACAACCTGATTGTTATTGAAGATGCCTGCCAGAGCCACGGGGCGGTCTTCGGCGGGCAGGTGGTCGGCTCGTTTGGCACCGGCTGTTTTTCGCTCTACCCGACCAAGAACATCACCTCCGGCGAGGGTGGCATGATTACCACCAATGACGAAGCCCTGGCCGAGTCCTGCAAGGTCATCCGGCAGCACGGCATGCGCCGCCGCTACTACCATGATGAACTGGGCTTCAACTTCCGCATGACGGACATTCACGCTGCCATCGGGCTGGCACAGTTGCAGAAGCTGGAGAAATTCAACGCCGCCCGCCGCCAGAATGCGGCTTTCCTCAATGAGCATTTGCAGGGCGTCGGCGTACCGGTGGAACCGGCGGGCAGCCAGCATGTGTACCACCAGTACACCATCCGCGTGAAAGACGGCCAGCGGGATGCCCTCCTGCAGCACCTGACCGATAAGGGCGTGGGCAGCGGGGTGTATTACCCGGTGCCGGTGCACCAGCAAACCTATTACACCCAGGAACTGGGGTACAACCAGAGCCTGCCGGTCACCGAACAGGCCGCCTTGGAAGTGCTTTCGCTGCCGGTGCACCCGGCTTTGAGCGCTGGCGACCTGGAAACCATTGTGGATGCCGTGAACTCATTTTTTGCGGCCTAGGGAGCAGGCATGTTGAAATTCGCAGTTATCGGGGTGGGTTCGATGGGGCGCAACCACGCCCGGGTGGTTTCTGAACTGGGGGAGGTGGAACTGGTGGGCGTGGCGGATGCCAACCCGGCGGCCGCCGAGGCCATCGGCCAGAAGTACGGCGTGGCGGCCTTTGGCGATTACCGCGAACTGCTGGCCAAAACCCAGCCGGAGGCAGTGACGATTGCCGTGCCGACCGCCCTGCATGAAGAAGTGGCGACGGCGGCGATGGAAGCCGGGGCACATGTGCTGGTCGAAAAGCCGATTGCGGCTACGCTTGAAGAAGGCCAGCGACTGATTGCGCTGGCGGCTGCCAAACAGCGCAAACTGATGATTGGGCATATCGTACGGTTTAACCCGGCGTTGCAGGCCCTGAAACAAAAACTGGATGCGGGCGAACTGGGCCGGATTTTCCAGATTGTGTGCCGCCGGGCGGGGCCGTTTCCGGCGCGCATCCGGGATGTGGGCGTGGTGGTCGACCTGGCCCCGCACGACCTGGATGTAATGCGCTTCCTGACCGGCAGCGAGCCGACCCGCATCTACGCTGAAATTGAGCGCAATGTGCACACGGCTCACGAAGACCTGCTGATGGGCCTGTTGCGTTTCGGCAATGGCGTCATCGGGCAACTGGAAATCAACTGGCTGACGCCGACCAAAATGCGCGAGGTGCTGGTGCTGGGCGAGCGCGGCATGTTCCGCTACGATGACCTGACCCAGGACCTGTATTTTTATGAAAATGCGGAAACGGAAGGCGACCTGTGGGCGGCTTTGCAGACCATCAAAGGCGTGAGCGAAGGCCGGATGGTGCGCTATGCCATCCAGCGCCAGGAGCCGCTGAAACTGGAATTGCAGGCCTTTGTGAAAGCGGTGCGCGAAGACTTGCCCGCCCCGGTGGGCGGCGAGGATGGCCTGCAAGCCCTGCGGCTGGCATTGCTGTTAATTG
>CAZEQN010000054.1:0-13167 GCA_964514335.1 uncultured Anaerolineaceae bacterium | reverse complement strand
TTTGGTCATCACCTACCCCTTCATCAACTGTTCAACCCGGCTCTCGCCCACGCTGTAATACTTGGCATCCGGGTGATGCAGCAAAATCGCCGCCGTGGATTGCTCCGGCACCAATTGATACGACTCGGTCAGCGTCAGGCCCAGCTCCTGCTCGGCCGGCAGCAGGGCGAAGACTTTGGCGTGGTCGTCCAGGTCCGGGATGGCCGGGTAGCCCCACGAGTAGCGCTTACCCTGCCCGGCGGCCAGCCCCAACTCGCGCCGGATGTGGCGGTGCAGGTACTCGGCCGTCGCTTCGGCAGTCTGCACCGCCAGGCCGTGGGTGTAATAGCCCTCGGAGTAATCGCCCGCCTCCTGATAGCGGTCAAAGCGCTCGCTGGCCGCCTGCCCGACAGTGACTACTTGCAAGGCGACCACATCCATCACCCCGCTTTCCACCGGCGCAAAGTAATCCGCCAGGCACAATAACTCGCTACTGTCCTGACGCGGGAAGCTGAAACGGGTGATTTCCTGCGGCCCGCTGCCATTGCCGAGGCTCTCCGGCGCGTACAGCAGCAGGTCATCGCCCAGCGCCTGGGCCGGCCAGTAGCCGTAGACCGCCTGCGGTTTCAGCCAGCCCTCGGCGACGGCTTGCTTCTTCATCGCCGCCAGCCGGGTTTCAAATTCCTTTTGCAATTTCTCCCACTCGGCTCCCTGGGTGTTTTTGGCGCCCCACGAAAGCCGGAAGAGTTCATTCTTGTACAGGCAGTCAAACACCAGTTCCAGCGGCATGTCCTTGACCACATGCACGCCCCAGCGCGGCACAGTCGGGATGCGCTCGGCTGGCTTGACCGCCGAGCGGCCACCGACCTGCGCCGTGCGGCGCGGCTTGGCTTCGCGCCCCTGTTCCTTTTCCGCCTTGCTGAAGAGCTCATCCATCAGTTCTTCGTTGCGCTGCGGGTCAATCAGGCGGTCCATCGTCTCCAGGCCCTCAAAGGCATCCTGGCAGTAGAACACGCCCGGCGCGTACGGTGTGCCATCCTCGGTATAGAGGATGCGCCAGCCAAAGCGGCGGTTGATGGCCGCCCCGCCAATCAGCAGCGGGAACTTCAGGCCGCGCCGCTGCAACTCGTTCACAATCAGCGGCATCTGCTTGCTGGTGCTCACCAGCAGGGCGCTCAAGCCAATCGCGGTCGCCCCCAGTTCCTGGGCCTGGGTGATGATGGTCTCGGCCGGCACCTGCTTGCCGAGGTCAAAGACCTCGTAGCCGTTGTTGACCAGAATCGTCTTAACCAGATTCTTGCCGATGTCATGCACATCGCCATACACTGTGGCCAGCACCACTTTGCCCTTGCTCACACCCTCGACCTTTTCCAGATAATTCTCCAGATGGCCGACGGTTTTCTTCATCGTTTCGGCGCTCTGCAACACAAACGGCAGAATCAGCTCGCCCGCCCCAAACTTGTCGCCCACTTCTTTCATCGCTGGCAGCAGCGTGCCGTTGAGGATGTTTACGGCGCTCTCATGGTCAGAGGCGTGGTCCTTGCGAGCGATGATTTCGTCAATCGCGTCTTCCACCCCGTCCTTGTGGCGGTGCAGGATGCTCCAATGCAGGCGCTGTTCCGGGGTCATGCCCTCGGTCGGGTCGTCGCCATCCTCTTCTTCGGTCGGGGCCAGGTTTTCGTAGAACTCAATCACATGTTGCAGGGCTTCCGGGCGGCGGTTGAAAATCAGGTCGTCCATCAGGGCGCGTTCTTCGGCCGGGATTTCAGCATACGGTTTGACCTTGCTGGCATGCACAATCGCCATGTCCAGCCCGGCTTCCACGCAGTGGTGCAGCATCAGGCTGTTCAGCACCAAACGGGCGCGCGCCGAAAGCCCAAACGAGACGTTGCTCACCCCCAGCGAGGTCAGCACGCCCGGCAGCTCGGCTTTCACCCGCCGGATGGCTTCAATCGTATCCACGGCGCTGTTGTTGAACTCCGGGTCGCCAGTGGAAAGCGGGAAGGTCAGCACGTCGTACACCAGGTCTTGCGGCCGGAAGCCGTATTCATTGACGGCGATATCGTAAATACGGCGGGCGATTTCGATTTTGCGCTCGACGGTCTTGGCCATGCCATCTTCATCAATCGTCAGAATGATGACGGCCGCGTTGTGCTGGCGCGCCAGTTGCAGCACCCGGTCGAGCTTGGGCCGCCCGGCCTCCAGATGGGTGGAGTTGAGCAAACAGCGCCCGGCCGCCAGTTTGAGGGCCACTTCCATCACATCCGGCTCGGTGGTGTCAATCACCAGCGGGGCTTCAATGCCCATCGCCAGTTTCTTGACCACTTTGGCCATCAGGTAATCTTCATCGGCGCGCTCGGTCAGGGCCACGCTCACGTCCAGAGCGTGCGCCCCGCCGCCAATCTGCTCGCGCGCCATCTCCAGAATGCCGTCAAAATCTTCGGCCATCAGCAGGCGCTTGAACTGGCGGCTGCCGGTGGCGTTCAGCCGTTCGCCAATCAGGAACGGCGGCGGCACCTGCAGCATGTCCATCGCCTGAATGGAAGAGGAAAGGCGCGGCGTCTTTTGGGTCGGGCGCGGCGGGTGCGGGTGGTTGTGCACCTGTTCCACCAGCAGGCGCAGGTGTTCGGGGGTCGTGCCGCAACAGCCGCCCACAATGCTGATGTTGTGCTTTTGGATGAATTCAAACATCGCATCCGCATACGGCTGCGGCTCCAGCGGGTAAACCGCTTCGCCATCCACGTTCAGCGGCAGGCCGGCATTCGGAATGGCCGATACCGGCAGGGTGGCATGCTCGCCGAGGTAGGCCACCGGCTGGCGCATATGTTCCGGGCCGGTCGAGCAGTTCAGGCCAATTACATCAATCGGCAGGTCTTCCAGAATCGTCAGGGCCGCCGCAATGTCCGTGCCCAGCAGCATTCGGCCGGTGGTGTCCAGTGTCACCTGGCACTGAATCGGCAGCCGTTCGCCGGTGTCCTCAAACGCCAGTTGAATGCCCTGAATGGCGGCTTTGACTTCGAGGATGTCCTGCGAGGTTTCAATCAGCAGCACATCCGCCCCGCCCTGAATCAGGCCGGTGGCCTGCACCCGGAAGAGGCCCACCAGGTCGTCGTAGGTTACATCCGAGAGGGTCGGGTCATCGGCGCTCGGCAGCTTGCCGGAGGGGCCAATCGAACCGGCCACAAAGCGCGGGTGGTCGGGCGTGCTGTATTCATCCGCCAAACGGCGCGCCAGACTGGCCGCCGCCTTGTTAATCTCTATCGTGCGCTCGCCCAGACCGTACTCGCCCAGCGTGAGCGGGTTGCTGCGGAAGGTGTCGGTTTCAATCACATCCACGCCCACTTCCAGGTAGGCACGGTGGACCTTCTCGACCGCTTGCGGGTAGGAAATCACCAGATAATCCGGGCAGCCGTTGTACTGCTCGCCGCCGTAATGCTCGGCGGTCAGGTTCTGCTGCTGGAGCATGGTGCCCATCGCGCCGTCATAGACCAGCACGCGCTGGTGCAGCGCATCCAGGAAAGCCCGGCGGGTGTAGGTACGGTTGTTGGTCAAAGTTCAAACTCCTTATATAAGTGAGCTGTTACTGGAAATTCGAGTTTCTGCTCACGTTTCTCGTGTCTTTACAACAAAAAACCTCTCATGGCGAGAGGCGTG
Organism: uncultured Anaerolineaceae bacterium; assembly: GCA_964514335.1. GTDB lineage: Bacteria > Chloroflexota > Anaerolineae > Anaerolineales > UBA11579 > SCUK01. The sequence continues at coordinate 9,534 of CAZEQN010000054.1, read as the reverse complement.
CTGGACGGCGTGCGTCAGACCTCATCTGCCAGATATTTCTGCCGGAGTTGGCACCTTCCACCGTCTGATGGTGGGGTTGCCGAGGCGTCACAGGGCCGGTCCCTCTGCCTCTCTGGATGAGTGCGGCTTGAGTTTGCCGCTATTCGATTTTCAGGTCGCAAGTCTATCATATCGGACGAGGCATGTCAATAATTGCCCGCCGATTTCGGTCGCTCTTTCAACCCCTCAACGGCTGGCTGTGTCCCTACGCACTCCCTCCCAGCGCGGCGATAAACTCGCCAGCGCTCCAGTAACGCTCTTCCGGTTTCTTGGCCATCGCCTTGCGAATGGCATCACTGCTGGTCGGCGCCAATTCAGGGGTGACCGCGCTCGCTTCCGGAGGCGGCTCCATCAGGTGTGCAAAAATCGTCGCCCCCGGGTTGGCACGCTGGAAGGGAACTTGCCCCGTAAGCATCTGGTAGGTCATCACCCCCAGGGAATAAATATCGGCTTGTGGGCCTACTTCGGCGGTGGCCTGAATCTGCTCCGGGGCAATGTAATCTAATGTGCCCACCATGCCGCCGGTGGCGGTCATCTGGGTTAACGCCGCAATCCGCGCAATTCCAAAATCCATCAGCACCGGGCGCTGGCTGGCGTGTTCCACCAGGATGTTGCCAGGTTTAATGTCGCGATGCACAATCCCCTTGTCGTGGGCATAGTCCAGCGCGCCGGCCAGCGGCTGCAAAATCTGAAGCGCCTGCGCCAGCGATAACCGGCCGCTTGCTTCCAGCAGGCTGGCAATGGTCTGACCCTCCACATATTCCATCACCAGAAAAGGCTGACCCTGATGTTCTTCTACGGAATAAAGTAAAACGATATTGGGATGAGAGAGGCTGGCGATGGCCTGCGCTTCTCGAATGAAACGGGCGCTGGCTTCGGCGGCCGGGTTGCCCGAATCCGAGTGGATCGTCTTAATCGCCACCCAGCCATTCCGGGTTTCATCCCGCGCCCGGTACACCAGCCCCATCCCGCCCCGACCAATCAGTTCGAGGGGGTGATAGCGGCCAATACCGGCGACCTGTTCTGTGAAAGACTTGCGGGCTTGCTGATGGATATGTTCGTAATCCAGCCGAATCCCATACAGCCGTTGGTCAATCAATGTCTTTAGCCGTTGGCGGGTTGGGTTGAAAATCAATGTAACAAATACCGCTGGCAGCGCCACCGCCAGAAGTTCCTGCTGCCCTCCCAGCAAAATGGCCCATAAGGCTCGCAGGCCAAAGAAGCCTGCCAGCAACACCCCCAGCAATAAACCGGTCGTAAGGGCATACACCAAGGTGCGGTTGATGACAAAGTCTACATCCCACAGCCGGAAACGCAGGATGGAAATTGCAATGGAAAGCGGCGGCACCAGCCCGGTAAAGATTCCAGCAATGTCATACAAGATTCCATACACCAACGCCACCAATGGGGGTTGGGTTTGTACCAGATTTGTGTTGACAAAAAAATCCAGCGCCGAAAGCAGGATTTGCAGCAAAACAAAAACAACAAAACCGTAGACCACCCACTTCGTTTGCTGCCGCTGGCTGGGAGTGGATATCTTGCGGTAGCGGTAAACCTGACTTGCCAGCCCGCCCAGCATTGGCACCGCCACAAATACAACCGCCCCGGTGCCAAACAGATTGGGAAACAATATTTCCAGAAAGAGGCCGCCCGCCCCGGCCAGCAGCACCAGCCCAATCCAGCGCGGGATGATTTTGCCACTGGGGAAAATGTAAGGGAACAGGAATAACAAGAGCAGGCTTAACATAGTAGCCGGGAGATACAACCAGGCCCAGAGCGGGTTATGGACGGTAAAGCTGAACATCAGTGGAGAAGATTGCGACATCCAGCCCAGCACGGTAAAAGAGACCAGAATCCCCAGCCAATCATCATGCCGTTGCCAGAAGACCAGAACACCTATGGCGAGGTACAGCAACAGCGGGATCGCTAATTCAATCACGCCAAAAAGTGCATAACTCTCCAGCGTTAAACCCAACCCTTCCAGAACATCTACCTGTTCGGGCGGCAAGCGGTCAGGGTGGCCAAACGGAGGCCCTGGCCAGCGCGTCGGCACTTTGGCCTGCGGGTCGGGGTTTTCCTGAAAACGCAGCGAACACATCCCCGGCTCGGCACACGGAACCCGAAGGAGCTGGTAAATCTCTGCCAGCCCCCCGAAATAGGCCCAGGCCAGAATCACAAAAACAATTGCCCAGGCGAGCCGCAGGCTCATCCGCAGCCAGGGATTTTTAATTTTGGTCGAGGTGGAGGTATCCGCCGTCACAATCATTCCCTTCCCGGGTGTTTGCGGTGAAGAAGGCAGCGGCGAAGCAATAAAAATGAGTATATCATGGCCTTATTTGTCCGGCTTTTTGTGATTTTGCCCCCGGCAGTAAGCCGAATACGCCAGCATAAGCAAATATCCGCCCCAAACAATGGTTTAATATCCGTATGCCCGCACCCCTGTTAATTGACGCCCACCAGGACCTCGCCTGGAACATCCTGACCTTCAGCCGCGACTACACTCGCAGCGTGGCCGAAACCCGCCGCGCCGAAGAGGGCGGCCTCGCCCCGCGCGTGAATGGCGACACCCTGCTGGGGCGAGATGCCTACCGGAATGGCCGCGTGGCCGTGGTCTTCGGCACGCTCTACGCCAGCCCGGCCCGCCACCGCGTCGGCGAGTGGGATAGCGTCTATTACCAGGATGACGACCCCGAAGACGCCCACCGCATCTACCGCCAGCAACTGGATGTCTACAACCGCCTCGCCGAAGAGCACCCCGGCCATTTCACCCGCCTGCTCACCCGCCCCCAACTGGCGGCCCACCTCGCCCGCTGGCAGGCGGCCGGAGAGTCGCCGGACCTGCCGGTTGGGCTGGTCACCCTGATGGAAGGCGCCGAAGGCGTGCGCACCCCGGCCGAACTGGAGGACTGGTGGGCCTGGGGGGTGCGCCTGATTGGCCCCGCCTGGGCCGGCAATCGCTTTTGCGGCGGCACCGCCGAACCTGGCCCCCTCACCCCCGCCGGGCGCGAGCTGCTGGCCGCCATGGGCGATTTTGGTTTTGTGCTGGACATCAGCCACATGGATGAACCCGCCGCCCTCGAAGCCCTCGACCGTTACGAGGGCCGGGTCATCGCCAGCCACAGCAACGCCAAAGCCCTGCTACCCGGCACCCAGAGCAACCGCCACTTAAGCGATGCCGTGATTGACCGCCTGCTGGAGCGCGATGGCATCATCGGCGCCGTGCCCTACAACCGCTTCTTGAGCATGGACTGGAACCCGCGCGACCTGCACCCGGCACCCGTGCCGCTGGACCTCGTCGCCGCCCAGCTAGACCACACCTGCCAGCGCGCCGGGGACGCCCGCCACGCCGGCCTCGGCTCGGATGCCGATGGCGGCTTTGGCTTGCAATCCGCCCCCGTGGGTATTGACACCCTCGCCGACCTGCACCAACTGGCAGACCTGCTGGCCGGGCGCGGGTACAATGAAGCCGATATCGCCGCCATCCTCGGCGGCAACTGGCTCGGCTTGTTGCAGGACTGCCTGCCCGAAAGCTCATGACCGAAAACGCCCCCGCTGCTGAACCCACCCAACCCCGGCCGCCCAAGAGCCGCCGCCGCCGTCTCGGCCTCGGCCTGGCCGTTGCGGGTTTCTTCCTGTTCGTGTTGGGCGCCGACCCATCGCTGCTCGGCCTGCCGCCCGTGGAACGCATCGGCTTTGGCCAGGTCTCGCTCTTCACCTTCGGCCTGGCGTGGATGACCCTCGGCGGTTCGCTGGCCCTCGATTCGCTCTGGCCGCCCGGCAGCAAGACCATCGCCGCCGAAATCGGCCTGCGCCTGGCCTGGACCGGCTTCGTCATTGCGATGGCGGCCGGCATGGCGGATGTCTTCGGCCTCGGCACGCGGCCCTTCCCCTCGCAGACGTTCTTCGGCTACTGGCAGGAGCGCGGCGTGCTGCTCGGCCAGATCGTCATCATCCTCGGCTTCCTGATGATGATCCCCCTGCGCCCGCCCGCCGCCCGTACCGCCCCTGAAATCCAAATCACGCCGGATAATTAAACCCCCAATGACCGACACCCCGCTGCTCACCACCCGTTTTGACAGGGCGCTGGTCTTTGCCCACGAGTTGCACCGCTTCCAGAACCGCAAAACCAACAGCATCCCCTACATCAGCCACCTGCTCTCCGTGGCGGCGCTGGTGATTGAAGACGATGGCGATGAAGACCAGGCCATCGCCGCCCTGCTGCATGATGCCGTCGAGGACCAGGGCGGCCTGCCCACCCTGGAACGCATCCGGGCCGAGTTTGGCGAACGCGTGGCGGAAATCGTGGCCGCCTGCACCGACACCCACCAAATCCCCAAGCCTGACTGGCGGCCGCGCAAGGAAGCCTACCTCGCCAGCCTGCCCGGCAAACCCATCTATATCCTCAAAGTCGTCTGCGCCGACAAACTCCACAACGCCCGCAGCATCCTGACCGATTTGCGAATTGAGGGACCTGCGCTCTGGAACGAGTTCACCGGCGGCCAGTCCGGCTCGTTGTGGTACTACCGCGCCCTGCACACCGCCCTGGCGGCCGCCCTCGGCCCCGGCCGGCTGGTGGATGAACTGGGGCGGGTGGTCAGCGAAATCGAAGCGCTGGCTGCCCATCAATCAACATAGCAAAATATTTTGCATAAAATATATTTAATTCACAATATTGTGGATAAATTTGGCTTGAAATCTGTATAATAACCTCCATGCTCAATCAACCCCTCACCCTCCGCCACCTCCTCGTGCTCGGCCTCCTCGCCCCCGCCTTCCTGTGGTTCGTCGAGCATTTCAGCCCGCTCATCAGCCCGCTGCTGGTCGCCGCGCTGCTGGCCTACTTCCTTAACCCCCTGGTTGGTTTCATTTCAGGCCGCCTGCCACGCCTGCCGCGCCCCGCCATTGTTGCTTTCATTTACCTCACCTTCCTCGTCCTCATCATTGCCGCCACCAGTCTGCTCGTTCCTGCTGCCCTCGCTCAATACCCCGTCGTACTGGACGCCCTGCACAGCCTCCCAGAAGTCGTCGCCCAGCTGGATGCCGCCCTCGCGGACCTCGGGCTCGACCTTTCTCTCACCGAGGCCGCCCGCAGCCTGGAAAGCCGCCTCATCCAGAGCCTCGACCCTGCCGCCGCCCTGCAAACCCTCCAGCGTGCCTCCGCCAACATCGTCTGGGTCCTGCTCGTCGTCGTGATGGGCTACTACCTGCTGCTGGATTGGGCCCGCCTGCGCAACTGGCTCTTCAACCTCCTGCCCGCCGAGCAGCGTCCCGATGCCGAGCGCCTCTACAACGCCATCAAAATCGTGTGGCGCGCCTACCTGCTCGGGCAACTGGCCCTCATGCTCATCATGGGCCTGCTCACCGGCATCACCGCCGCCGCCATCGGCCTGCCCGGCGCGCTGGATATCGGCATCCTCACTGGCGTGCTGGATATCATTCCCTCGCTCGGGCCTACCATTGCCATCTTCATCGCCGCCATCATCGCCTGGGTGCGCGGCTCGGCCTTCCTGCCGCTCTCTGAACCCGCCTTCATGCTGCTTGTCATCGTTCTTTTCTCCGGCATCCAGTTGCTGGAAAACGTCTGGCTGCGCCCGCAGATTATGGGCCAGCGCCTGCGCCTGCACCCCGGGCTGGTTTTTCTGGCCGTCATCGGCGCCCTGGCTCTGGTCGGCATCCTCGCCGCCCTGGTCATCGTACCGCTCATCGCCACCGCAGACATCCTCCTGCGCTACGCCCGGGCACGCGCCGCCGGGGAGGACCCCTGGGCCAGCCTGCCGCCCACTTCCTGATATACTATCAGCCCTTACCGGTACACCCGCCATGCAAACTCCCTCCCTCGAAGACACCCTCGCCCGCGCCCTGCACGACCTGCGCATCTCGGTCACCGACCGCTGCAACTTTCGTTGCACCTACTGCATGCCGAAGGAAATCTTCGGCCGTGACTATGCCTTCCTGCCCCAGCCCGAACTGCTGACCTTTGAGGAAATCACCCGCCTGGCGGGCGTGTTCGTTTCGCTTGGCGCCCGCAAACTGCGCCTCACCGGCGGTGAACCGCTCATGCGCCGCGACCTGGAAGACCTCGTGCGCGCCCTCGCCGCCCTGCCCACCAGCCCGGATATCGCCCTCACCACCAACGGCTCCTTCCCGCTGGAGCGCATCCACAGCCTCAAAGCCACCGGCCTCAAACGCATGACCGTCAGCCTCGACTCCCTCGATGATGCCGTCTTCAAAGCCATGAACGATGTGGACTTCCCGGTTGCCAGAGTACTGGAATGGATTGAAGAAAGCGCCCGGGCTGGTTTTGCGCCGGTCAAAGTCAATATGGTCGTCAAGCGCGGCGTGAACGAAGACAGCCTGCTGCCAATGGCGCGTCACTTCAACCGCCCGGAGACCATCCTGCGCTTCATCGAATATATGGATGTCGGCTCCTCCAACGGCTGGCGCATGGATGATGTTGTACCCGCCCGCGAAATCGTCCAGCGGCTGTCAGCCGAACTGCCGCTTGAACCGCTCGACCCCAACTACCGCGGCGAGGTCGCCCAGCGCTACCGCATCGGCGGCGGCCCGGCCGAAATCGGCCTGGTGACCTCCGTCACCCAGCCCTTCTGTGGCGATTGTTCGCGGGCGCGCCTCTCGGCCGATGGCAAGCTCTTCACCTGCCTGTTCGCCATCGGCGGCACGGACTTCAAAGCCCTGCTGCGTGGTGGCGCCAGCGATGAAGACCTGCGCGCTGCCATTACCGGCGTGTGGCAAAAACGCGCCGACCGCTACTCCGAGCTGCGCACCGCCCAGACCGCCAACCTGCCCAAAGTCGAGATGTCCTTCATCGGCGGGTAAAATAACCCCTGTGACAACCCAGCCCCCCTTTCCAGACGGCATCACGGCCGTCATCTTTGACCTGGATGGCACCCTGCGCCAGAGCCAGCCGGACGGCCACGAACTCTTCTGGGACTACGCCGCCAAGCTCGGCGCGCCGGATGGCCCCGAGCGCCGCCGCAAAGCCCTGCAATGGTCGCATGAATACTGGGCTGACTCGGAAGACCTGCTGATTGACCTCAAAACCTATGGCAGCGAGAACACCGACTTCTGGAACAACTACTCCGCCCGCCACCTGCGCGCCCTGGGGGCCAAACCCCGCCAGGCCGAGCGCTGGGCGCCCCAGATTCACCAGTTCATGACCGACCACTACCGCCCGGAAGACGTCATCCCGGCGGATGTCATCCCCACCCTCAAGACCCTCAAAAAACGCGGCTATATCCTCGGCCTGGTCACCAACCGCAGCCAGCCCGTACCGGAATATCTGGCCGAAAAGGGCCTGCTGGAGCACCTGCACTTCCAGTTTGCTGCTGGCGAAATCGGCGCCTGGAAACCCAAGCCCGAAATCTTCTACTACGCCCTCGGCCTGGCCAACGCCAAACCCCAGCAGGCTCTGTATGTCGGCGACAATTATTTTGCGGATGTGGTCGGGGCGCGGCGCGCCAACATCCTGCCCGTGCTGATTGACCCGCACGACATCTGGGCCGATATCGCTGACTGCCCCACCATCCGCCAGATTGGCGACCTGGCCGAGCGCCTGCCGAAACGCGCCCCGGCCTGACCTGTACGGAGGATTCTGCCATGCCCGCTTTCCTCTCCCGCATCCGCCGCCCGCTGGCCTTCGCCCTGATTTTGCTGGCGCTGGCCGGGCTGGCCCTGACGACCTACGGCGCGCTGGAACTGGCGCGCGCCAACCGCGCCCTCGCCGCCCAGACCGACCCGGCCATCAACCGCATGCTCGGCCTGGTGGGCGATGCCCGCACCGCCCTGGCCGCCTACCAGAACGCCATGAGTGAAACCACCGCCACCCTCGCCACCCTGGAAACCACCAGCGGCTCGGCCGCTGAAACCCTCGTCATCACTGACCGCGTGCTGGCTTCCATCACCACCCTGCTGGAAGATGACCTGCCGCGCGTCCTCGCCAATACCGATACCGCCCTGGAGAGCGCTGGCCGTTCGGCAGGCGTGGTGGATTTTTTCCTCAAAGGCATGAACACGATTGCCCAACTCACCGGCCTGCGCTACGAACCGGCCGTGCCGCTGGGCGAAGCGATTGATGGCGTGCAGGCCAGCCTGACCCCGATGGAAGAATCGCTGGCCGAAGTAGCCGCAGACCTCACCAACGCCCGCCGCGAGCTGGATCCCATCCGCACCGACCTGTTGAGCATTCGCGGCGGCCTGGCCGAGATGGGCGCCGCCCTGGAAGACGGCCAGAGCGCCCTCGCCGGTTATGATGACCTGCTGACCGAAATGGAAACCAGCCTGCAGGCCGCCGCCGAAGCCGCCCCGCGCTTGCGCGCCCGCGTGGTCGCCCTCGCCGCCGCGGTGCTGGCCTGGCTCGGCATCACCCAGCTACTGCTGCTCTTTCAGGGCCTGCACCTGCTGGCCCACGACCCCTACACCCTCGAAACGCGGCTGGCCGCCCTGGAAGCCCGCCTGCGGCCCACCCGCAAACCCGAATAGAAACGGAACCCCAAAGCCCATGAGCCACCTCACCGGAAACGAACGCGCCCGCTACGTCCAGCGCATGTTTGGCCGCATCGCCAGCCGCTACGACCTGCTCAACCGTCTGATGACCGCCGGGCAGGATGTCGGCTGGCGCAAGCAGGCCATCGCCAGACTGGAAATCCAGCCCGGGGCGGTGGTGGCCGACCTCGGCGCCGGCACCGGCGACATCGCTTTTGAAATCGCCCGCCGCCACCCGGATGCCTTCGTCATCTCCTCGGACTTCACCCCCGAGATGGTCTGGGTCGGCAAGGCCCGCCGCCGCGGGGCCAGCGTGCACTGGCTGATTGCCGATGCCCAGAACCTGCCTTTCAAACCCGAAGTCTTTGATGCCACCATCAGCGGCTTTTTGCTGCGCAATGTGCCGGATGTGCCCCGCGCCCTCGCCGAGCAGCGCCGCACCCTTAAGCCCGGTGGCCGCATCGCCAGCCTGGATACCACCCCGCCGCGCGACAACTGGTACCGCCCCCTGCTGGAGTTCCATCTGCACCGCGTCATCCCCCTGCTGGGGCGGCTGGTGGCCGGCGATTCAGAAGCCTACACCTACCTGCCCAGTTCCACCGAGAAATTCCTCACCGCCGAGCGCCTCGCCGAGGGTTTCAGCCAGGCCGGTTTTCAGGCGGTGGGCTTCGTGCGCCGCATGTTCGGCACCATCGGCATCCATTGGGGTCGGAAGTAATCTACCCCCATCTTGTCATGCTGAGCGCAGCGAAGCATCCCGGCCCACACGCTTAAACCAACTCCAAGGCCGGCCACACAACCAGCCACGCACCCAGATTAACAGCGTAGGGGCGCAGCATGCTACGCCCCTACCAATCACGCCCACAAGGGGCTAGACCACAAAATTCCAAACCGATAGTCCCGTAGCGGCGGCCCTTGTGGCCGCCTGCCCATAGACTGCTCCGCCACCACCCCCATTTTGTCATGCTGAGCGCAGCGAAGCATCCCATCCAA
>CAZEQN010000053.1:12752-13286 GCA_964514335.1 uncultured Anaerolineaceae bacterium | reverse complement strand
TGGCCATCACCGCGGGGATCCTGCTGGCGCGCCGCCTGCTGGACCGCCGCAGCATCGCCAGCCTGGGGCTGGACTGGCGGCGCGGCCAACCCGGCCGCGACTTGTTTACCGGCATCGCCATCCCCGCGGTGTTGATGGGGCTGCTGTTTGCCGGGTTCCGCGCCGCTGGCTGGCTGCAAGTGGTTGGCCCGGGCTGGGGCACGGATGACCCGGAAGCCGCGTTGCGTGCGACGGCCCTGTGGGGCGCGGTGTTCATCGGCGTTGGGTTTTATGAAGAACTGCTGGCGCGGGGCTACCTGTTGCAAAATCTGGAAGAGGGTCTGAATACAGCCTGGGCGGTCTTGCTTTCCTCGGCCATATTTGGCCTGTTGCACATCGGCAACCCGAATGCCAGCCCGATGGCGGCGCTGGGGATTGTGGGGGCCGGCCTGCTATTCGCCCTGGCCTACCTGCGCACCCGCGCCCTGTGGCTGCCCATTGGCCTGCATATCGGCTGGAATATTTTTGAGGGCGTGGTGTTTGGCTTTCCGGTCA
>CAZEQN010000053.1:1974-12742 GCA_964514335.1 uncultured Anaerolineaceae bacterium | reverse complement strand
GACTGGAAACCGCCCGGTTGATTGAAACCCGCATCAGCGGCCCGGAACTCTGGACGGGCGGCGCCTTTGGCCCGGAAGCCGGTTTGGCCGTGCTGCCCACGCTGCTGGCCGGCGGATTGTGGGTGTGGTTCTACACCCGTAACCACGCGCCGCAATCCAAATTGCCAGACACGGCGCGGAAAGCAAAATAATATGTCACAAAATGATACTGAAATAAATAAAAACGCAAAATATTATGCAGAAAAACCGAGAAGCGAAACCCGGCTGGACAAGTACGCCATCGCCAACCCGGATGAAATCCGCACCATACTTGCCCGGGGCGGCGTGGGTTCTCTCGCCACCGCCCACGGCGGGCAACCCTTCCTTACGCCCCTGCTCTACATTTATATAGAAGCCGACCATGCGGTCTATTTTCATACCGCCCAGGTCGGCCGCACGCGTGCCAATGTGGCTTTCAACCCGCAGGCCGCCTTCAATGTATGGGAGTACGGCCGGGTACTGCCCCATCAGGAAGCGCTGGAATTCAACTTTGAGTACAACAGCGTCACAGTGTTTGGCGAGATTGAACTGGTGACCGACCCGGCGGCGGCCGAGCGCGCTCTGCAAGCCCTGCTGGATAAGTACGCCCCCCATCTCCAGCCCGGCCGCGATTACCGCCCGATTCAACCCGAGGAAATCAAGCGCACCGCCGTGTACAAACTGGGCATTCAGGATTGGAGCGCCAAACGCCAGCAGGAAGCCGAGGACTACCCGGGCGCCTTTATGTACGCCCACGCCCCGACCATGCCGCGCCCGAAAGCCTGACAAACAGCGGTATCATGTGGGGGGAATTTTTATGACCACTCATGCACGCACCCCGCTCTTCCTCACGCTGACCAGCCTGCTGCTGGCCGGATTGGCCTGTAATTTTCCCCAGCCAGTCAGTTCGCGCCCCGCGCCGGGCAACCTGATTGAAGCCTTTCCGCTGGCCAAGAACCGCCCGCCGGCGCCGGTAACTGCGGCTCCGCTGGAAGCCCCGCCGCCTGAACTACCGCGCCTCTCGCCGGCCGAGGACCCGCCGCTGGAGTTTGGCCCGCCCGGCGCAAGCCCGGACGACGAAGACCGCCCTACTTTGAGCGGCCCGGCCCAAACCCTGGACACCGAGCACTTCCGCATTCATTACACTCTTCAAGGCGCAGATGCCGTCCCGGCCGAGGACGCCAACAACAACCAGCACCCGGATTATGTCGAGCAGGTGGCCCGATCGCTGGAATTTGTCTGGTACGCCGAAATTGAGATCTTTGGCTGGCCGCCGCCCCCGCCGGATGGCAGCCTGGGGGGCGATGACCGCGTGGACATCTATTTGCAGGACATCATGTCCACCGATGACCTCGCAGGCTATGTGGATGGCGGCTTTCGCGAGACGCTGGTGGGCGACAACCCCCGCACCGAGGTGGTCGAAATTCGTTCCAGCCACTCCTTTATGGCGCTGGATAACGACTACGCCGAACTCTCGGATACCCGCAACCATGACCATCTGGAATTTATGCGGGCGGTGGTGGCGCATGAATTTATGCACGTCATTCAATATGGCATGGATGGGGCTGAACCGGCCGACTGGTTGTGGGAAGCCACCGCCACCTGGATGGAAGACGAAGTCTACAACCACATCAACGATGGCCTGACCGTCCTTGGGGCGCCCTTCAAATCGCCGGACTCCTGCCAGCTGGTCTACGGCGGCGAAGAGCGAGTGGAGGATATTGACAACTGGTACGGCCAGTGGCTGTTCCTGCGCTTCATCTCCGAACGCTACGGCCATGCCACGGTGCGCGGCATCTGGGAGGCGGCTGTGAATTTTGACGGCTACGATGCCATCAGCCATGCATTGATAGCGGTGGATACTGACCTGCAAACCGTATTTACCGAATACAGCGTGGCCCTGCTGACCCGCGATTTTGAAGAAGGCGAAGACTACCCCGTCCTGCGGCTGGAAGGCTTCACCCGCGCCGGCGAGGTCTTTACCCCGGTGGATGGCGTGGGCCAGATGGGCGCAGATTACATTGAAATCCAAACCGGCCAACCCGTAGCCATCCAACTGACCGGCGACCTGCCCGGCCTGCTGGTGGGCATCCGCGGCGAAGAAGTCCATCGCTTCTGGCTGGTGGAGGGCCGGGCGAGCGTGGACAGCGCCGCCTTTGAACGCCTGTACCTGATTGTGCTGAACACCCAGCTGGCGCTACGCGAGCGGCATTGCGAGTACACCGGCTACAGCGTGGAAGTATCCGCTGGCGGGCAGCCCCAAACTGCGGACGCCATCACGCGCCGGGCGCATTTTATTCCACCCTATGTGGAGGGGCTGCTGGAGCCCTGAATGCCCCCAACTGCCTGTCTACTGAACCGGTATTAACCCAACTTAAGGACGATGAGCTTAACCCTCAAAAACGATATAATAGGCCGCTGGTCGTACTGGCCGCCCCCCGTGCGCGGCTCAACCGGCCAGACCCACATGACCAGACGTTAGGAGTTCCCAATGAAATTCATGAAAACCAGCGCCATTCTGCTGTTCATCCTGGCTCTGGCGCTCGCGGCCTGTGGCGGCGGAGAGCCAAGCATGTCTGAACTGGAAGCGGTGCAAACCATCGCGGCCGGAACCGCCGTGACCGGCATCACCCAGACCGCCGCCGCCCGCCCCCCGACCGAGACCCCCGAGCCCCCGACCGCCACCCCGGAACCGCCCACGGAAACCCCCGAACCGAGCGCCACGCCCGAAGACGCCGGAACAGAAAACACGGAAGGTGAACAGGGCGAAGCCGCCGCCAGCCCCACCGCCGGCCTGCCGCCGGTGCTGGGCGCGCCGCCCACCGCCACCCCCGGCGGTTCGGCCGGTAGCTGTACGTATGCGGCCGCCTTTGAAGGCGTGGAAAACACCCCAGATGGCACCGCTTATGAGTTTGGCAAGGAATTTACCAAGACCTGGCGCGTGAAAAATACCGGCACCTGCACCTGGACCGAATCGGTCAATTTCATCTGGGTGTACTCTGAAACCGATGGCAAAGAATCCAGCGAACTGATGGGCGCCGAGGGTGTGATGACCATCATCACCGAGCCGGTGCAACCCAACGGCTATCTGGATATCGCCGTGCGCTTCCGCACGCCCTCGACCCTGGGCGTGTACAAAGTGTTTTTCAAGTTCCGCAGCTCCACCGCCATTTTTGGGGTAAATGGCAACGGCAACCTGTGGGTTGAAATCAAGGCCTGTGATTCAAGCGGCGTGTGCCCACCCACTCCCTAACCCACTCGCGTAAAAGTATCCTGGCGCCCCGCCCAACCGGCGGGGCGCTTTTTATTTCTGCCCGGATTGAGGGGTTGTTGTAAAATAACCTTATGTGCATTTCTCCACAGGCTGCTGGTCAGTTATCCACAAATTTTGGCGGGTTTTCCACAGGTTGTTCCGGCCAGCCGCTCGCCCTGTCCACCGACTTCTCCACCGATTTCTCCACCGCATGAGCGAAGTTATCCACACTCTCCTGACCGTTGACCTGCCTGACTCGCAACTGGCGCGTTTGCAGGCCGTCTCTCAACGCCTGCTGATTACCCACCTGCCCACCCGCCCCGGCGAAGAAATTCCACCGGAGGTGTGGGCGCCAACTGAAGTGCTGCTCACCTACCGGGCCTGGCCGGAACCAGAGCAGGCCCCCAACCTGCGCTGGGTGCAATACTATCTGGCCGGGGTGGACGGGCTGGCCGAACAACCCGTATTGCGCAACGAACGGATTTCACTCACCAGCATGAGCGGGGCCAATGCCTCCCAGACCGCCGAGCATGCCCTGGCGTTGCTGCTGGCGCTGGGGCGGCGGCTGCCGGAGTTTATGAGCCTGCAAAGCCGCAATGAGTGGCTGCCCAGCCGCAGCGACTACCACCCGGTGGAACTGCGCGGCAGCACGGTCGGGATTGTGGGCTATGGCAGCATCGGCCGGCAACTGGCGCGGCTGCTGTATGGGCTGGGGGCTACCGTGCTGGCCAGCAAACGCGACCTGATGCACCCCGAGGACCACGGTTACCAGCCGGAAGGTCAGGGCGACCCGCAGGGCGAGTTTTTCACCCGCCTGTACCCGCCCCAGGCGCTGCGCTCCATGTTTAGGGAATGTGATTTTGTGGTGGTGACCACCCCGCTGACCGAACACACCCGCGGTCTGGTGGGCGCTACCGAACTGGCGGCTCTCAAGCCTGAAGCCCTGCTGGTCGATGTCTCACGCGGCGGGGTGATTGCCAGCGAAGCCCTGCTGGATGCCCTCCGCAACAACCGCCTGGCCGGGGCGGCGCTGGATGTCTTCCCCGAAGAGCCGCTGCCCTCGGACAGCCCGTATTGGGATTGCCCCAACCTGCTCATCACTCCGCACATCGCCGGGGTGAGCGACCATTATGCCCAGCGCGCTACAGATCTGTTCATCGCAAACCTGTACCGCTACCTGGAGGGCCGGCCGCTACTGAACCGCGTCAACCTGACCGAAGGCTACTGATGCCCGCCCGCCCGCAAGCCGTGCTGTTTGACCTGGGCAATACGCTGATTTATTTTGACGGCGACTGGCCGACCGTGTTTGCCGCAGCGGATGCCGCCCTGCTGGCTGAATTGCACAACGCCGGCCTGCAACTCAACGCCCCGCAATTTCTGGAAGAATTCCGCGCCCACCTGAACGCTTATTACGAGCAGCGCGAGGCCGAATTCATTGAACATACCACGGGCTATGTTTTGCAAAACCTGCTGGACGAGTGGGGGCAGCCGCGCCTGCCGGAAGACACCCTGCGCCGCGCCCTGCGCGAGATGTATGCCGTGAGCCAGGCGCACTGGCTGCTGGAAGACGATACCCACCCCACGCTGGACATTCTGCTGAACGAGGGCTACCGGCTGGGGCTGATTTCCAACGCGTCAGACGATGCCGATGTGCAATTGCTGGTGGACAAGGCCCACCTGCGACCCTATTTTGAGGTCATCCTCTCCTCGGCCGCCTGCGGTATCCGCAAGCCCAACCCGCGCATCTTTCATGAAGCGCTGGATGCAATGCAGGTCGCGCCGGCGGCGGCGGTAATGGTCGGGGATACGCTCGGGGCGGATATCCTCGGCGCGCAGAATGCCGGGCTGCGCAGCATCTGGATTACCCGCCGGGCAGATACGCCCGCCAACCGCGACCACGAAGACACCATCCAGCCGGATGCGAGCATCGCCACGCTAGCGGAACTGCCCGCGGCGCTGGCCGGCTTGTAGCGGGTTGAATCAGGACAATTGCCCTCCGAATTAGGGCAACCTGTCCCTGCCAAAAAACAAGGCGGACGGCTATCCTTGGAATCACAAGGAAACGGATGATGACCGAGCACAATCACCCCCTCGCCACGACCGAAGAACGGCTGGCCGCCTTGCTGGGCAACATCAGTTCGTACATTGAGCATTACCACGGCGGGTCGGTACAGATGGTGGCGCTGGAAGGCGATGTACTCAAAGTGCATCTGGGGGGCGCCTGCGAGGGCTGTGCCCTGACCCAAACCACCCTGCAGGGTTGGATTGCCGGAACCGTGCGGCAGTTCTTCCCGGAAATTAAAGACATTCAGGCCGTCTAAGGCCTGGTCTCACTCTCCTCCTCCTCTCACTCGTGCGCCCCGCTCAACCAGCGGGGCGTAACGTTTAATCCTAACCAAATCAAAAAGCCCGCTGGTGGGCGGGCTTTTTTTACCTGCAGCTGGAGGCGACGACGGGATTCGAACCCGTGGTCAGGGTTTTGCAGACCCTTGCCTTACCACTTGGCCACGTCGCCTTAGTGGGTTGAAGCCGTGTGCTTCAACAATTCGGCTGATTGCAAAGGCGTGGCGTACGCGCCTTCACAATCAGCCAATCCGGTTTTGAGCGGGCGACGAGACTCGAACTCGTGACCTTCTCCTTGGCAAGGAGGTGTTCTACCAACTGAACTACGCCCGCAATTTACGGCCTTTCCATTCCTTGGCCGAGAGTGCCGAGGAACAGGATCGAACTGTTGACACCGCGATTTTCAGTCGCGTGCTCTACCAACTGAGCTACCTCGGCAAGTTGTGGAAAGTACCAACTGCGGAGGACATTCTAACGAATTGCCGGCGAACTGTCAAGCAATGGCCTTGCGTGCGCGCTGCAAGGCGTCAGCGTTTTTTGGCGCGGCGATCGGTGGTTTCACGCAGGGCGTTTTTCAGCTCCTGGGTCTGGTTGCCGGTAATCGGGAAGACCACATTAAAGGTGCTGCCCTTGCCCACCACGCTATTGACCGAGATGCGGCCATTGTGCATTTCCACCATCATCTTGGCCACCGAAAGCCCCAGCCCCATGCCACCGTGGCGGCGGGTCATGTGGTCTTCCACCTGATAGAAACGCTCAAAGATGCGGGCGATGTCCTCTTCGGGGATGCCCAGGCCGGTATCCCTGACCGAAATCTGCAAATGCCCCGGCAGGCGCAGGGCCGAAATCTCCACCCCACCCTCATCAGTGAACATCAGGGCGTTGCGGATGAGGTGAATGATGGCAATCCCGATTTTTTCGCCATCGCCTTCCACCATGAGTTGTTCATCCGGAAGCACCAATTTGAGAGAGAGTTTTTTCTTGTCGGCCTCGTCCTTGAACGAGCGCACCAGTTCCTGCAACAACTGGTTGAGGTTAATCGGCTGCCAGCGCACGCGAGCCTGGCCGGTCTGAAAATTGTTGACCTTGGTCAAATCTTCCACGATTTCTTTCAGGCGGATGCTGCTGCGTACAATCACATCCATCTGAGCCTTCAGGTCTTCCGGCACCATCTCATTTAGAAAGGTGGCGTGCCCCAAAATCAGACCCAGTGGGGTGCGCAATTCATGCGAGGTAATGGCAATGAAGTCGCGCTTCATGCGGTCCAGCTCGTTCAGTTCATCCACCGCTTCCTGGGTTTGTTTGAGCAAATTGGCGTTATGGATGGCAATGGCGGCCTGGAGCGCCAGCGTATCCAGCACATAGACATCATCGGCATCGAACTGGCCGCCGGACTGCTTGTTTACGGCCGTCAGCACGCCCATGCGCTGGCCCTGAAAGACCATCGGAACTGCCAGCACGGAGTGCGTTTCAAACTCGGTGTACAAGTCTACATCGGCGAAGTGGCGCGGGTCGTTCTGGGCATCCGCCACCAGCACCGGCTCGCCCAATTGGTAGACCTGCCCGGCAATGCTGCCTTTGAGCGGCACCTGCACTTCGCGCATGCGCTCGCGTTTGTGCCAGGGCGCGGCCACAAAATACAAGTGTTGTTTTTCTTCGTTGTGCAGGAGAATCGAAGCTTCCTGCGAGTGGGTGAGTTCAGCCGCTTCAGCCACAATGGTTTGCAGCAGCGGCTCGAGGTCCAGCAGGGCGCTTAGATTACGGCTGACTTCAATCAGCCGTTCCAGTTGTTCAATGCGACTCGGGGGAGCAGACTTGTTTGTCATAATCGCTGACCAGGCGGTGCAGGCGATTATAGCATGCCCTACCGCGCCCACTCTGCCGCCGCGGTAGACTATAATTCCTGCGCTATGGACGCCAAGATGCTCCACATCCTTGAGTTTGACAAGGTCCGCGAACAGCTGGCTGCTTTTTGCGCGTTCAGCGTCTCGAAAGACCGCGCCCGCACCCTGCAACCTCTCACCAAACTGGAGCCAGCCCGCGCTGCCCTGGCCGCCACCGCCGAAGCCCGCGCCCTGCTGGAGCTGGACCCCCAGGCTGGGATTGGCGGGGCGCGCGACATCAGCCCGCTGCTGGAGGGCGCCCGGCGCGGCCAGACCCTCACGGCCGGAGAATTGCTGGATGTAAAAAGCACCCTGCATTCGGCCCGCGGCCTGCTGCACCTTTTCAAACGCAAGGAAAGCGAATACCCGGCCCTGTGCGAACTGGCGCTGGCGGTCTACGAACCGCCCGGCCTGCTGGAAGCAATCGGCCGCGCCATCTCCGAGCGCGGGGATGTAATGGACAGCGCCAGCGAAAAACTGGGCCAGTTGCGCGCCCAGGTGCGCATCGTCCATGACCGCCTGCTGGCGCGCATGCAGGCCCTGCTTGCCAATGAGCGCATTGCCCCGCACCTGCAGGAAGCCTACATCACCCAGCGCGATGGCCGCTATGTGCTGCCGCTTAAGGCTGAATCCAAGGGCCGGGTGAAATCCGTGGTGCATGATGTTTCGGCATCCGGCGCAACCATTTTTGCCGAACCGCTGCAGGTGGTGGACCTCAACAATGAATGGCGCGAACTGCAACTGGCCGAGCGAGCAGAAGAATTGCGCGTGCTGGCGGCCCTCTCACAGCAGGTTGGTGAGCAGGCCGAAGCGCTGGCCGCGACCCTGACGGCGATTGCTGAAATTGACCTGCAGTTTGCCAAAGCCAAATATGCCGAAGCGTTGAACGCCAGCCCGCCAACGCTTGAGCCGATGCGCCCCGCCAAAGATGCCCCCCACCCCGGCCTGCGCCTGCAACTGCGCCAGGCCCGCCACCCGCTGCTTGACCCTGAAACAGTGGTGCCGGTGGATGTAGACCTGCATGAAAGCACCTATTGTCTGATTATCACCGGCCCGAACACCGGCGGGAAAACCGTAACGCTTAAAACCGTGGGACTGCTGGCGCTGATGGCCCAGTCCGGCCTGCAGATCCCGGCCGAACCGGGCAGCGTCATCAGCCTGTTCAAGGACGTACTGGCCGACATTGGCGACGAGCAATCGATTGAGCAGTCGCTCTCCACTTTCTCCGGCCATATCACCAACATCATCAAAATCCTCAAGCGCGCCAGCCGCGAAACGCTGGTGATTATTGATGAACTGGGGGCCGGCACCGACCCGCAGGAAGGCGCCGCTCTGGCGCGCGCGATTCTGGCGCACCTGGTGGAACAGCGCGTGCCAACTTTTGTCGCCACCCACTACCCGGAACTCAAAGCCTACGCCCATGCCACCCCCGGCGTGGTGAATGCCAGCGTGGAATTTGACCTGCACACCCTGCGCCCCACCTACCGCCTGACCATCGGCCTGCCCGGCCGCTCCAACGCCCTCGCCATTGCCTCCCGCCTTGGCCTGCCGGAAGACATCATTGCCGCGGCGCGCCAGACGATTGACCCGGCCGAACTGCGCGCCGATGACCTGCTGGATGAAATCCACCGCCAGCGCGAACTGGCCGACAGCCACCGCAAGGCCGCCGAACAGGCCCGCCGGGAGGCTGAAGCCCTGCAAGCCGAGCTGGCCGAGCAACTGGAAGCGATTGAAGATGAACGTCTGGCGGTGCTGGAAGCCGCCCGCCAGCAGGCCCAGGCTGAAACCGAAAACCTGCAAAAAGACATCAGCGATGCGCGCCGTGCCCTGGCGCGCGCCCGCCAGCCGCTGGCTGCGGTAGAAGAAGCCGCGGCGGCCGCCGAAGAACTGCAAAGCCGGGTGGAAACGCCCCTGGTGCGCCAGCGCGTGGCCGCCCCCAGCGTGGCCCGGCGCGCCATCCGGCTGGGCGATAAAGTCACCCTGCGCAGCCTGGGGCGCGAGGGGGTGGTCAATGCGCTAAGCGAAGACGAAGCCGAAATCATGATTGGCAACCTGCGCATCCGGGTTGAGTTGTATGACCTCGACCTGGTAGACAGCCCGCCCGCCAAAAAAGAAGCCGCCGTGCCGCTGGACATCATCGCCCGGCCCAACGCGCCCTCACCGGGGGTGGAGCTTTCGCTGCGCGGCCAGACGGTGGATGAGGCTCTGGAAGCGCTGGACCGCTACCTGGATAGCGCCTATCTGGCCGGCCTGCCCTATGTGCGAATTGTGCACGGCAAGGGCACCGGAAAATTACGCGAGGCCGTGCGGCGCGAACTCAAGGGCCACCCGCATGTGGAACGGGCTGAAGGCGGCGGCCCGACCGAGGGCGGGGATGGCGTCACCGTCGCCCACCTGCGGCGCGACTGACCGGCCCGGCGCGGGCAGTGTTTCTTCGGATGGTAGAATAGTTTCAATCGGAACGATTGCCCATGTTTCACAATATCCCCAAGCCCATCCTTGAACAAATGGCCGCCCTGGAAGAACAGGACGCCAAAGACCGCATTGACGGCACGCCGATGCACAAACGCCTGCGCCAGATTCCGCCGGAGACCGGCCAACTGCTGGCGCTGCTGGCCGCCAGCGCGCCTTCCGGCCTGTGTATTGAGCTGGGCACCAGCGCCGGCTACTCCGGCCTGTGGCTCTCGCTGGCAATGACCCTGCGGGGCGGCAAACTGGTGACCTTTGAACTGCTGCCCGAAAAAGCCGAACTGGCCCGCAAGACCTTTAAGAAAGCCAAAGTCGAAAACCTGATTGAACTGGTGCATGGCGACGCCCGCGGCCATATCGCCATGTATGATGAAATCGCTTTCTGTTTTATGGATACTGAAAAGGAAATGTACATCGACCTTTACGATGCAGTCGTGCCGCGGTTATTGCCCGGCGGCCTGCTGCTGGCCGATAACCTGTTGAGCCATGCCGATTCGCTGGCGGGTTTTCTCACGCATGTACAGACCGATGCCCGCATGGATAGCGTGGTCGTGCCGATTGGCAGCGGTGTGTTGCTGGGCCGCAAGCGCGCTACCCCCTAGAAAGCGAAGTCTCTTGTCCTCACCCACCCTCAACATCATCATTCCCATGGCCGGCTATGGCGTGCGCCTGCGACCACACACCTGGAGCAAGCCCAAACCGCTGGTGACAGCGGCGGGCAAAACCATTCTGGCGCATGTGCTCGACCTGGTCGGCACGGCCACGGCTGGCACGGCCGAATTGACCTTCATCGTCGGTTATC
>CAZEQN010000053.1:0-1964 GCA_964514335.1 uncultured Anaerolineaceae bacterium | reverse complement strand
GCGAGCAGGTGCAACCCTATCTGAAAGAGCATTATCCCCACCTCAAAGCCAATTTCTACACCCAGACTGAAATGCAGGGCCAGTCACATGCGATTGCGCTGGCGCGCCAGCACCTCCAGGGCCCGACCCTGATTCTGTTTGTGGATACGATTGTGGATGCCGATTTTTCATTCCTGCAAACCGAGCCAGCCGAAGCCGTCATCTGGGTCAAGCCGGTGGAAGACCCGCGCCGCTTCGGGGTGGTGGTTAATGATGCGCAAGGCTATGTGACCGGCATGGTGGAAAAGCCGGACAGCATGGAAAACAACCTCGCTATCGTGGGCTATTACTACTTCAAGCGCGGCGAAGACCTGCTGGCCGCCATTGACCGCCAGATTGCGCAGGGGCTGAAAACCAAGGGCGAGTATTTCCTGGCGGATGCGATGGGGCTGATGCTGAAAGACGGCCTGAAGATGCGCGCCCAGACGGTGGATGTCTGGCTGGATGCCGGCCTGCCGGAAACGGTGCTGGAAACCAACCGCCACCTGCTGCAAAGCGGGCGCGACAACAGCGCCAGCCAGCCGCCCCGCCCGGGCGTGACCCTGCACCCGCCGGTGTACATCCACCCGGAGGCAGACATCCGCAACAGCGTGATTGGGCCGCATGTCTCCATCGGGCCGGGCTGCACAGTGGTGGATAGCGCCCTGACCGATAGCGTTCTGGAGGCGGGCGCGCAGGTCAGCAATGCCCGTTTACAGCATTCCATTCTGGGCGAACGCGCCAGCGTGGACGGCCTTGACGGTATAATGAATCTCGGGGACGATAGCGCCGCCAAAGCGGCCTGACACGACCCCGGCCGCACGTCATTTCTGCTTCGAGGAGACCACCTTTCAATGATTATCGGCATTCCCAAGGAAATTAAAGACAATGAATATCGCGTCGCCCTGCCGCCCGGCGGCGTAAAGACCCTCACCCTGCGCGGCCACCAGGTACTGGTACAGGCCGGGGCCGGCGCGGGCAGCGGCTTTATGGACGAAGAGTACATGGAAGCCGGCGCAAAAATCACCCCGGATGCCGCCGCCACCTGGGGCGGGGCCGAGATGGTGATGAAGGTCAAGGAGCCGCGCCCCGAAGAATATGACTTTATGCACGAAGGCTTGCTGCTCTTCACCTACCTGCACCTGGCGGCCGAGCCGGAACTGACCAAAGCCCTGATAGAGCGCAAAGTACCGGCGGTGGCCTATGAAACCGTGGAAATGCCAGATCGTAGCCTGCCGCTGTTGACCCCGATGAGTGAAGTCGCCGGCCGGATGTCCATTCAGGTGGGCGCGCATTATCTGGAGCGCGCCCATGGCGGGCGCGGCAAACTGATGGGCGGCGTGCCGGGCGTGAACCCGGCCCATGTGGTCGTCATCGGCGGCGGCGTGGTTGGCACCAATGCCGCCAAGATGGCGCTCGGCATGGGCGCTTCGGTCACCATTCTGGATATTAATGTGGAACGCCTGCGCTACCTGGATGATGTGCTGCACGGGCGGGTGTTTACCCTGGCCTCCAACCCGGCCAATGTCAGCGATGCCACCGCCAGCGCGGATTTGGTCGTGGGCGGCGTGCTGATTGCCGGGGCACGCGCCCCGCGCCTCGTCACGGCCGAGATGGTCAAACTGATGAAGCCCGGTAGCGTGATTGTGGATGTGGCGATTGACCAGGGCGGCTGCGTGGAAACCATCAAACCCACCAGCCACAGCAACCCGGTCTACAAGGTGGATGAAGTCGTACATTATGGCGTGACCAACATGCCCGGGGCGGTGCCGCGCACCAGCACCTATGCGCTCTCCAACGCCACCCTACCGTATGCCATCAAGCTGGCCGAAAAGGGCCTGGCCGGGGCAGTCAAGGCAGATGCAGCCCTGGCGCTGGGCGTAAACACCTATCAGGGCAAGGTAACCTACAAAGCCGTGGCGGAAGCCTTTGAAATGGAATATGCC
>CAZEQN010000052.1:0-13343 GCA_964514335.1 uncultured Anaerolineaceae bacterium | reverse complement strand
CCTGACGGAGATACAGCATGCACAATACCTTGTCCTGGAGCCACCAGCTCGCAACCCACATCCTGGAAGACCTGGCCGCAGTCATGCGCCCGGCCATTCAGCAGGTGTTGCATACCTTTGGCCAGCCCGAAGCCAGCGATGTTTTCCTCGCCCAGTACGCGGTTGGTTTTGACCCTGAACCGCTCGGCCTGGCCCATATTTTCAAGCGTTCCCCGTATCATAACCCGGAGCAATTCCAGGCTGATTTCAAAGCCGCCGTCGCCCGGGGCTGGCTGGCCGAGCGCTCCCCCGGTGCTTACGGCCCCACGCCTTCGGCCCGGGCTTTCGTGGCCGACCTCCAGCACGCCACCGCCCAGCGCCTGGCGGCCCTGGCCCCGCAACCGGAAAGCGAACTCAATTACCTGGTGGATTTGCTCGGCCGCGTAACCACCGCTGCCCTCGAACTGCCGGACCTGGCTGAAACCCCCGCCCTGCGGATGAGCCGTCGTTTCAATCAAGCTGGCCAGCCGGCCATGCTCCGTTTGCGCCGCGCCCTGATTGACCTGCTGTCTTTCCGGGACGATGCGCATGTGGCTGCCTGGGTGCAATATGAAATTGATGGCTACGCCTGGGAAGCCTTCACCCTCCTGTGGCGCGGCACGGCCTGCACCCCGCAAGACCTGGCCGAAACGCTCGCCGCCCGGGCCTACACCGCCACCGACTATGCCGCTGCCCTGGCCCGCCTGGCCGAGCGCGGCTGGGTGCGCACAACCGGCACCGGCTACGAAGTCACCCCGGAAGGCGGCCAGCTGCGCCAGGCAGTCGAAGACCTCACTGACCAGTACTACAACGCCGCCTTTGCTGCGCTTGCCCCTGCCGAACTGGACGACCTTCACCAGCGCCTCACCACCCTGGCCCAGGCGCTGCCCCTCGCCGTACCCGACCCGGCCTGAAAGGATGTGCCCCATGAGCTTCAACCGCATCCAGATTGTGCTTAGTAATGAAGTCCCGGACCCGCAGGAAAAGAATGCCCCACGCCCGATGCAGTCCGGCGTGTGCCCGGCCGAAGAAGCCCGCGTCGCCGGCCTGCCCACCTGCCCGCCCGCGACGGTGATTGTGTAACTCTCCTCCGGATTTGGGGCGGGCGCATCCGATCAATGCGCCCGCCCCCAGCATTCATCCCCCCTCATCTCGCTTCAGGAGTCTCCGATGTCCGACCTCACCTTCACCCAGACCTACCCCGTTTCGCCCGCCCTGCTCTACCAGGCCCTCACCCAGCCGCTGATGTTGGAAGGCTGGTTCGCCAATACGGTGGATATTGACCCGCGCCCGGAAGGCCGGTTTTACGCCTACTGGACCCAGGGTTACTCCACCCACGGTCGGGTTACTGAAGCCAAAGAAAACGAAACACTGGCCTTCTCCTGGCACGGCAGTACCGACCCGGCCGCCAGCCAGGTAACCATCACCCTTAAAGCCGTGGGCAAAGACACCCAGCTTCATATTCTGCACAGCGGGCTGGGAGAAGGCAACGGCTGGGCAGAAGCCCGCCCGGAATTGCAGGCCGGCTGGGAGGCTGCCCTGCTCAACCTGGAATCTCTGCTGGTGCGCGGGCTGGATAAACGCATCTTTGATCGCCCGTTTCTCGGCATCCAGATTGCCGGCGCCCTGACCGCCGAGCAGGCCAAAGAGCGCGGTCTGGACATTGCGGGCGGCATCAACATCAGCGGCACGCTGCCCGGTACCGGCGCCGAAGCGGCTGGCCTGAAAAATGGCGATATTCTCGTAAGCATGGGCGGCCAGCCCACCCATGACTTCCCGGCCCTGACCGCCGTCATCGGCCAGCACAAGGCCGGGGATACCGTTAAAATTGAAACCTACCGCGACGGCGAGAAACATATCCAGGAGATGACCCTCTCCCACCGGCCCGTGCCGGAGATTTCCAGCGACCCCAAAGAGTTTGCGGCCGAGATTGGAAAATTGTTCGCCGAAGCCAACCAGGAACTCAAAGCCCTGTTTGAGGGCGTGAGCGAGGCCGAAGCCAGCCACCGCCCGGCGGCCACCGAATGGAGCGCGCGCGAAACCGTCGCCCACCTGCTGATGAACGAATACTGGAATCTGATGAATGTCAGTACCGAAGCCGAGGGGCAGCGCCCGCCCAACTATGCCAATGACCTGGGTTCGGTGGCGGCTCTGGCGGCCTCCTACCCCAACATGGCCGAACTCCTGCAAGCCTTTGAGCGCGCCGCCGCCGCGACGGTGGGGGCGCTGGCCAACATGCCGGAAGGTCTGCAACAGCGCAAATACAGCCTGATGAACATGGCCCAGGGCTACCAGTTCACCCCCAACCACACCCGCGGCCATTTTGACCAGATTCGCAATGCGATTGCCGCCGCCCGGGAGCAGAAATAGCATGACCAAAAACGAAGAAACCCTCACCTACACCCGCCAGATTGCCGCTCCGGCCGCCCACATCTACCGCGCCTTTACCACTGCTACCGGTTTGCGCGAGTGGCTGGTCAAGGGCGCCGAAGCCGGTCATGAAAACCTCAATTACCTCTTCCTGCTCTGGGAAGATGGCTTCACCGTCAGTGGCCGCTATGAGGACCTCAAGGAAAATGCCCGTGTGCGCTTTACCTGGCGCGCCCAACACGACCCGCATGAAAGCCTTGTTTCCGTCACCCTCAATGAGCAGGACGGCGGCACGCTCCTCACGCTGGAGCACAGCGGCCTGGGCAGCGATGATTCCTGGGCCGCTATCCGGACTGACCTGGCGACGCGCTGGGAAGCCAGCCTGGATAACCTCAAGGAAGTCCTCGAATCGGGTTTTGACCGCCGCGTCTACCAGAAACCACTGATGGGCATCCTTATCGGCCAGTTCATCACCTCGGAAATGGCCGATAAACGCAACCTGCCCATCCGTTACGGCCACCAGATTGCCGGCGTGCTGCCCAAAATGGGCGCTGAACTGGCCGGGCTGGTGAAAGATGACATCATCCTGCGCCTGGATGGCATCCCGATTAAGGATTTTGAAAGCATCACCGATGCCCTCAACGGCCACCTGGCCGGCGACGTGCTGGATGTGGAATACCTGCGCGGTCAGGAAATCCTGACTGCCAAATTCACGCTCTCCAGCCGTGCCAAACCCACCATCCCGCCCAATGCCCGCGCCCTGGCGGATAACATTCAGGGCATTTACCGCAACGCCAACGCCAAGTTGCAGGAAATCCTCGAAGGCGCCAGCATTGAACACACCGAGCACCGCCCGGCCCCGCTGGAATGGAACACCCACGAAGTGCTGGCGCATCTGATTCTCTCTGACCGCGACATGCTCAACTGGGCGACCTCGGCCGTGCATGGCAAGGAAGTCGGGCATGACACCTCCCAGATTCACAGCCGTCTTAAAGGGCTGGTGCTGCGCTTCCCGGAAGCCCCGCGCCTGGTGGAGCAGCTGGGCTTTGTGCAGGATGAAACCGTGGCCTTCCTCGCTGACCTGCCCGCCGAGTTCGTCGAGCGCAAGAGCAGTTACACCCGCATTGCCGCTGGGTATGTGGAAGAAACGCCCTACCACTATAAAGACCACCTCGGCCAGATTGAGAAGAACCTGGCGGCCGCCCGCGGCCTGAACTGACCCCTTTTCTGCGGAGTACACCCATGAAACGACCGACTGGCATGGCTGCTTTTGTACTGATTCAACTCGGCCAAACCGTTTCCATTCTTGGCAGCAGCATGACCGGCTTTGCCTTGAGCATCTGGGCCTACCAGCTCACCGGCGAGGCTACCGCCCTGGCGCTGGTGGCCTTCTTTAATTTTGGGCCCACCGTGTTGCTTTCCCCCATTGCGGGTGCGCTGGTGGACCGCTGGAACCGTAAACTGGTCATGATGATCAGCGACCTGGGGGCCGCCTTTGGCACGATCATCATTTTCTTCCTGTATTCCAGCGGCAATCTGCAACTCTGGCATCTGTATCTGGTCGGCGCGCTGACCGGCATCACCCAGGCCTTCCAGTTCCCGGCGTATTCAGCCGCCATTACGATGATGATTCCCAAAGAGCAGTATGGCCGCGCCAGCGGGTTGATGTCATTGGCCGAGCCTGCCGCAACCATCTTTGCCCCGGTTCTGGCCGCTGCCCTGATTGGCCGCATCGGCATCGGTGGCATCATGATTATCGATATCCTGACCTTCTCGGCCGCCTTTACCGCCCTGGCCCTTGTGCGCATTCCCCAGCCCAAAGCCACCGCCGAGGGGTTGGCAGCGCGCGGCAGCCTGTTGCAGGAAAGCGGCTTCGGCTTCCGTTACATCTTTCAGCGGCCCAGCCTGCTGGGACTGCAACTGATGTTCCTCTATATCAACCTTGTGGCGACCATCTCCTTCACTGTGATGACGCCCATGATTCTCGCGCGCACCAATTTTGATGCCCTCGCGCTTGGTTCGGTCATGTCGGTTGGTTCCATTGGCGGCCTGGCGGGCGGGCTGCTGATGAGCGCCTGGGGCGGCCCCAAACGCCGCGTGCATGGCGTACTGCTCGGCATGGCCGGCGCGGCGCTCTTTTCCACCATTCCCTTTGGTCTGGCTGGGCCGGTGGCGTTGTGGTCTTTCGCCAACTTCATGTTCGGCCTGATTCTGCCGGTGCTGAATGGCTCCAACCAGGCCTTATGGCAGGCGAAGGTCCCGCCGGATTTGCAAGGCCGCGTCTTTTCCGTGCGCCGCCTGATTGCCCAGATTACCGCCCCGGTGGGCATGTTGCTGGCCGGGCCGCTGGCGGATGATGTCTTTGAGCCGGCCATGCAGGCCGGGCAACCGTTGGCGGATGTCTTTGGCGGGCTGGTAGGGGTTGGCCCCGGCGCCGGCATGGGCCTGATGTTTGTGCTGGCCGGCTCGCTGGGGGTGGTGGGCTCCCTGCTGGGCTATCTCATACCCGCCATACGCAATGCCGAGGACATTTTGCCCGACCACAATGTAGAACTGGATTTGCAGGGCGAACCCGCCCTGGAAGAACACGCCGCCCCGGCCTGACCCGCCGGGCGCGGTAGAATAAAGTTGCCGTGCAACCCCGCGGCCCGAAAGACCTGAAATGAACAGCGCCTCCACCTCCAAAGCCCCCCGCATTGTCTGGGAACGCGGCACCGCCTACG
Organism: uncultured Anaerolineaceae bacterium; assembly: GCA_964514335.1. Classification (GTDB taxonomy): domain Bacteria; phylum Chloroflexota; class Anaerolineae; order Anaerolineales; family UBA11579; genus SCUK01. Next base: position 8,232 of record CAZEQN010000052.1, on the reverse strand, counting down.
ATTTTCTCGCCAGCCTGCACGTCTTGCATGAGCCGGAAAAATTCGGTTTGCGCGGCGCCTGGGCCGCCGGCGTGCGCTCGCGCCTGACGGCCGAGGAACGCGAGTTCTTTGATGAGATGCTCGCCATCATTGAGTTGCCCTACCGCTGGGTGTACAACCTGCCCGAACCCAAAGACGCTGCCACCCTGCTCTACCACCTGAAACAAACTCCGGCCGCCGAGCGTATTTACGCAGTCACCGAACGCCCCGGCCAGCCAGATGACCCGGTGCGCGCCCGCCTGCGCGCGATTACCGCCGCCGGCCAGTGGAGCGAGGACGACCGCGTTTTTCTCACCGAGGCCTACCGCAACCTGGCGCACAAGGAACCCGGCTGGTCTATGCCGCCCCGCCGTTTGGAGCGCATCATGACCGCCTGTGCCAATGCCGCCGCGGTGGGCGAAAACCTGCTGGGCGCGTTGCAGTCTTATTTTGATGTTTTCTTTGAAGAAGAAGAAAAACGCCTTGCCCCGAAACTGGAAGAAGCCCTGACGCGCGGCCGCGAACTCGCCGAGCGCCTCAACCCGGCGGAACTGGTGGAAGAACTCTCGCGCGGCGTTTCCTTTGCCGAGCTGGATTGGGCGGAAGAAATCGTACTGGCTCCCTCCTACTGGCTTAGCCCGCTGATTTCCGGCGATGACCTGGACCCCAAGCGCATGTTGTTGCTCTACGGCGCCCGCCCCACCGGCGAAAGCCTCGTCCCCGGTGAAATTGTGCCCGATGACCTGCTGGCCGCTCTCAAAGCCCTCGCCGACCCCAGCCGTTTGCGCATCCTGCGGTTTCTGATGCAGGAGCAGCTCACGCCTGCTGAACTTTCGCGCCGCCTGCGTTTGCGCGCCCCCACCGTCACCCATCATCTGCATGCCTTACGGCTGGCCGGGCTGGTGCGCTTTGTGATAAAAGGCGGCAATGAACGCCTGTACTCCGCCCGGATGGAAGCCATCCAGGCCAACTACACCCTGTTGAAGGATTTTCTGGAGCAGGATGTAGTCGAAGCCGAGCCGCTCGAAACCCTCGAGCGCGGCCGGATGCTCTAACCCCACCCAACCGCCAATTGGCCTGGCAGTCTATACAGGAATGCACTCATGACTCCATCTAACCTGTCGCCGCGCCCCTCTTTGCTGGTTGAATACCGTGACCAACTGCGTGCCTTTCGCCCCAACGCCCGCTATTACCTCGTCAGCGTCCTGCTGACCGGCGCGACCCTCGGCGTTTTTCGTTTGCTGTTCAATTTCTATGTCCTTAGCCTCGGCTACGACGAAGCCCTGCTGGGCAACCTGATTACCACCAGCAACATGAGCGCCCTGCTGCTGGCTTTGCCGCTGGGTTTTCTCGTCAGCCGGGTCGGGCGCAAGGCGGCCCTCGTCAGCGGTGGGTTGCTGGTCATCCTTGCCGTGGGCGTGATGGGCGTGTTTCCGTCCATTGCGGTTTTCTACGCCATGAACCTGCTGCTGGGCGCGGCCCAGAGTCTGTCTTCGGTGGCGATGGGTCCCTTCCTGATGGAAAACAGCCAGGAAGATGAGCGTGCCTACCTGTTCTCGTTTGCTTCCGGCATCCAGATGGCTTCCCAGTTTGTCGGCAACTGGCTGGGTGGCTATGTGCCCTCATGGGTCGCCGAACTGCGTGGCCTGCCCGCCACCAGTAGCGGGGCCTACTCTGGCGCGCTGCTGGTCATCGCCCTGGTCGGGCTGCTGGGCGTGCTGCCTCTGCTCTTCATTCGCCAGAAACCCATCCTCGCCAACGACCGCGACAATTTCGACCGGCTGCGCTTTGCGCGCACCCACCCGCGCCAGTTGTTCAAGCTTTTCTTTCCGCTGCTGCTCGTTTCGGTCGGGGCCGGGTTGTTCGTGCCGTTCATGAACATCTTCTTCCGCGTCGTCCACCACCAGCCTGACCCGGTCATCGGGGGGCTGATGGCCTGGGGCTCGCTGGCCATGGGGGTAGGGTTGCTGATTGCCCCACCCCTCGCCGCCCGCCTTGGCAAGCTGAAGTTGGTGGTCATCACTCAAGGGCTTTCCATTCCCTTTATGATTTTGCTCGGTTTTGCGCCGTGGTTCTGGGCCAGCGCCCTGGCTTACTTTGTGCGCATGGCCCTGATGAACATGAGCAACCCCATCTACCAGAATTTTGTACTGGAACAGGTGGATGAAGGCTCGCGCGCCACGGTCGCCAGCCTGTACAGCATGGTGTGGAACTTTGGCCGCGCCTTCAGCCCCAGCATCAGCGGGGCTTTGCAGGTCTCGGCCGGGTTTGGCCCGCCCTTCATCATGGCTATCGCCCTGTATGCAGTGGCCATCAGCCTGTACTACGCCTTCTTTTTGAGGAGTAACCCGGCCTCGATTCCCCAACCCGCGGTCTGAAACGGACCGGCGCAGCCGTGCTTACTGGTCAAAACCCTCTTCTTTGAGTATCCTTTCTCCCATGCCGCACACACTCTCCCGCCTGATGGCTGCTCTGGCTGTTCGTTTGCCAGAGCAAATGCTTGTGTCTTTGCGGCAATTGGCGGAAAAAGACCCCCGCCTGACCGCCTGGCGGGCAGCCTATAACCGCGATTTGGTGGATGCCAGCATCATTTCTTACCCCAAGAGTGGCCGCACCTGGTTGCGGATGATGATGACCCGCGCTATTCAGAAAGAATATGATTTACCGCTGACAACCAACCTCACATTGACCCAGTTCTATCGCCTGCGCCCCGGTATTCCGCTGGTCGAAATCTCTCATGATGATGACCCGCACTATAAGACGCCGGACGAACTGGAAACGGATAAAGCCCAGTACCGCAACCAGAAGGTGTTGCTTCTGGTGCGCGACCCGCGCGACGCAATTGTCTCGATCTACTTCCAGTACACGCGCCGTAAGGACAAAATCCATGCAGGCGACCCGGAGTATCAGGGCAGTCTGCAAGATTTTCTTGACTATGAACGCGGCAGTCTTGCTACCCTGTTGCGTTTTTATCAAATCTGGCAAAAAAATCAAAAGGTACCTAAAGCCATGCTCTTGCTCTCTTACGAAGAATTGCACCAAAACCCATTGGCCAGTTTGCGGCGGGCGTTTGACTTTTTGGGTTTCCCCCCGCTTTCTGCCGCCGCTCTGGATTTCGCCGTAGAGGAAGGCGCGTTTGAGAATATGCGCGCCCTTGAAGAAGCCCGCGCCGGAGGGCCGCTGCTCAAACCCGCCGACACAAACGACCCGGAGAGCTACAAAACCCGGCGCGGCGCGGTAGGCGGCTATGTGAATTATCTATCCCCGACCGACACAGAAAAAATCGAAAGCCGATTGCAGGCCGCATTGGGCAGCTTCTATGCCCAGCCGGGCGTCATGGGTGGTTTGGATGCGTAACCCTGAATCTGTGCTGGTTCCGATTCTTCAGGCCCTGTTGGTCACCTTCCTGTGGTCCACCTCCTGGGTGCTGATAAAGTTCGGCCTGGTGGGCATCCCGCCCCTGACCTTTGCCGGGCTGCGCTATTTCCTGGCCTTTGTGGTGCTGGCCATCTATGCCGCCTGGATGTGGCGCGCCGGCCGCCGCCTGGCCCTGACCCGGCGCGATTGGCTGACGCTGGCCGGTTACGGCCTGCTCTTTTATGCCGTTACCCAGGGGGCGCAGTTCCTGGGGCTAGAGTTGCTGCCCGCCATTTCCTTCAGCCTGTTGCTTAACTTCTCGGCTCCGCTGGTGGCTTTGCTTTCCATCGTGTTCCTGCGCGAATTACCCACGCCGGTGCAGTGGTTGGGGATTGTTGTTTTTCTGACCGGCGTGGGGCTGTATTTCTACCCCGCCCTGCTGCCCACCGGCCCGCTGGCCGGCCTGCTGGTTGCCGGGGTGAATGTGCTGGCGGCGTCGCTTTCGGCCATCCTCGGCCGGGCCATCAACCGCCACTCGCGCCTGGATGCCCTCACCGTAACGGTCGTCAGCATGGGCATTGGCAGCGCGGTCCTGCTGGGGGCGGGCCTGGCGCTGGAGCCCTGGCCGGCGCTGGGCTGGCCGGAATGGCTTAACATCGTCTGGTTGGCGGTGGTCAATACCGCCTTTGCTTTCACACTCTGGAATCACACCCTGCGCCAGTTAAGCGCTACCCAGTCCAGCGTGATTAATAACCTGATGCTGGTTCAAATCGCGCTGCTGGCGTGGCTGTTTCTGGGCGAACGCCCGACGCCACTTCATTGGCTGGGGATGCTGGTGGTGCTGGTGGGCGTGGCGCTGGTGAACTGGCCGCGTCGCCGTCCGGTATAATTTTGTAACCCGCCTGCCTGCTCTGCGTCCAAAGGACGCCCGCCATGCCTGAAGCCCCCACCCTCCTCCCCGCCCTGCGCCGCCGCACTCCGGAAGCCTTTCAGGAATTGTTTGACTTGTATTCCGACAAACTCTTTCGTCTGACCGCCGGCATGTGCGGCAGCGATGAGGACGCCGAAGATGTGGTGCAGGAATCTTTCCTGCGCTTCTTTGAATCCTTGGACCGTTTCGAAGGGCGCTCGGCGATTGGCACCTGGCTGTACCGCGCCGCCCACAATGCCTGCATTGACCGCCTGCGCCGCCAGCGGCCAACCCTCGAACTGACCGAAGAAGACCCGGAAGAAGACGGCCTGCCGATGCCCACCATCCTGGCGGATTGGGATAACCTTCCGGAAGACCTGCAAGCCCAGGCCGAGTTTCAGACCCAGCTGCGGGCCGCCATCGCAGAGTTGCCGCCCCGCCTGCGGGCTGCCTTTCTGCTGCGGGATGTCGAAGAACTCTCGACCGAGGAAGCTGCCCAGGTGCTGGAAATCGAGCCCGGCGCGCTCAAAGTCCGCCTGCACCGCGCTCGCCTGCTACTGCGCGAGCGCTTGAGCCGCTATGTCCTCGAACAGGCCTAGCCAAAGGAAATCTCATGCAGTGTGAAGATCTGGTAGCCTATCTCTCCGATTATATTGACCGTGACCTGGATGAGGAACTGGTGCAAGCCGCCCGCGAACATCTTGCCACCTGCCCCAATTGCCACATCGTGCTGGATTCCACCGAGCGCATGCTGCACTTCGCCCGCCAGAGCGGGCCGCAGTCCATCCCGGTTGGGCGGCGGCAAAAACTGTTTGATGAACTGCAAGCCGCCTTCCTGACCCGGCAACCACCCCCCGCTAACCCAACCGACTGACCCGCAGCCGTCCAAAAAGGGCGGCTGTTTTTGTAACTTCTCCGGCCTGTGTTCGTCCAAAGAGAAACCAAGGAGAACCGGCATGCCCGCTGAATCGACCCGTACGCGCGTATTGAAATTCATTGGTGTCTGCCTGACCTGTCTGGCGCTGGCCGTCGGGCTGGCGCTCCTCATTCAAGCATTGTCCTGAACCGGACCAAGGAGAATTACCCCATGAAACTCACCCCTAACATGAGCACCGCAGACCGCATCATCCGCCTCGTGATTGTGGCCGTCTTTGGCTGGCTATACTTCACCGGCACAGTGGCTGGCACGCTCGGCCTGGTGCTTATCATCCTGGCGGTCGTCTTTCTGTTTACCAGTACCACCGCCTTCTGCCCCATCTACCGCCTGTTCAACTTAAGCACCCGAAAATAAGCGCCGGGCGCATGGCCCGGTATTTCTCCTTTGCGCTGCCCGGTCTTCTCGGCCGGGCAGCCGTGTTTTGGGGCGGGTATAATGAGCAGGTTACCGACCATGAACCGACGCGCCTTTTTGACTCTGCTTGTTGGATTGCTACTGGCCGCCTGTGCCGGCCCGGCCGCGCCATCTGAAACGCCCGCGGTGGCGGCCACGCCGGCTAGCGAGACCGCCGCTCCTGCCAGCGCCACCCCGGAACCTGAACTGGCCGCCCGCGTGAACGGACTGCCCCTGCGGCTGGATGTGTACGAAGCGCACCTGGCCCAGTTCCGGGCGGCCCAGGCCGAGTTTGGCACGCTGCTTGCTCCGGAAGAAACTGCCGAAGGCCGCGTGCTGGCGAGTTTGATAGACTTGCTGCTGCTGGCAGATGCCGCCCGGATGCAAGGGTTTGAAGTCAGCGCGACCCTGCTGGAGGAACGGCTGGCTGCGCTGGCTGCTGCCCGCGGCGGCCAGGAAGCCCTGGATGAGTGGGCCGCTGCCAACGGCTACACCGCCGCAAGCCTGCGGGCTGACCTGCAGGTGCAAATCGCCGCCGCCTGGATGCGCGACCAGATTGCGGCCGCAGTGCCGGAGACCGCCGAGCAAATTCTGGCGCGCCAGATTTTTACCTTTGATGCCTTTTCGGCTGCTCGCCTGTACAACCAACTGGAAAGCGGTGTACCTTTCCAGCAGGTGGTGGACAACAACGACCCCCAGAGTCTGGGCTACCTGGGCTGGTTCCCGCGCGGCTACCTGATTTACCCGGTTCTGGAAGAAGCGGCCTTTGCTTTGCAACCCGGCCAGTACACGGCTGTGATTGAGACCGAGGCGGGGCACCACATTTTGCAGGTGCTGGAACGCGACCCCGCCCGCCCGTTAAGCCCGGATGCGCGCCTTACCCTGCAGGAAGCGGCCCTGGCCGCCTGGCTGCAGCAGGCCCGGACTCAAAGTCAAATAGAGATTTACGTGCCATGATTAGGGTTTCCCGCTACAATGAATGAACCCCGGTCAGGCAACGGGAGCATACACCATGGACGAATTCGATTTCAAGGAATCCAAACCCAAAGCGTCTCGCCGCCGTACCCGTTCCGGCGGCGGTGGCGGTTGCAGTGACCTGATCTGGAATCTCGGCACACTTTATTTTCTGGTCAGTTCGTTGTGTCTGGCCGGTTTTGTGGCTGCCATCTTCATGAACCCCCAGGCGCCCTACAACCCCCTGCCGCCCCGCCCCCAGACTTCCCGCCCCATCCCAACCCTCATCCCGATTCCTTCGGCGGTTCCGGCCAGCCCCACCAGCGCCGTAGTGGAAGAACCCAGCCCGACCGCCATCGTCTTTGAGCCAACCGCCACGGCGACGATAGGCCCGACCGTTACGCCGTTCTCCTTCCCGGAAGTGACCCCCAGCAACACGCCCACCGGCCAGGGAGTGTTCTTTAGCCCCAACCAGGGCGACCCCACCTACCTGGCTCACCCGGATGGCTGTACCGGCCTCTACATTGCGGGCAGCGTATTTGACAGCAATGGCGCCCCGGCCATCTTCTGGCTGGTGCGCATGTCGGGCGCATTTGGCACGGTGGATGCCTACAGCGGCTCGGCCAGCGCCTACGGCGAAAGCGGCTATGAAATCAAAATCGCCAATGCCCCCCAGAACAGCCAGATTTTCATGCAAATTCTGGATGACCTGACCGGCCAACCGGTTTCGGAACTGATAGTGGTCAACACCTTCAGCGACTGCGCCCGCAACCTGGCGCTCCTCAACTGGACTCAAGCGCCCTAGCCGGCGCATTTCCCCTTTTCTGCGGCCCTCCCCCAAACGGAGGGCCGTTTTGTTGGGCGGGTATAATCCGGCGCATGCGAGTCTCCCCGCTTAAACGGCTGGTTCAGGGGCTGGCGGCCACCGCCCCGCTTTCCTGGCTGCTGGCCCGCACCTTGCCACATGTGGACCGCCCCCTGCTGCGCTGGAGCAACTATCGCTTCTCGCTCGCTTCCTGGCTCACCGGCCTGCCGATTGTTACGCTGATATGCACCGGAGCGCGCAGCGGCCGCCCGGTGTCCGTGCCGTTGGTGGCGCTCCTTGAAGAAGATAGCGTGGTGCTGATTGCCTCCAACTTCGGCAACCGGAAACATCCGCAATGGGTACACAACCTGCGCCGCCACCCGCGGGCGGAAATCGCCTGGGGCGGCCAGCGCCGCCAGTACCAGATGCGGGAAGCCACCCCGGAAGAACGCAGCCGCTATTGGGCCAAAGCCGTGGCGCTGTATCGCGGCTATGCTTTATATGAAAAACGGGCCGCACCGCGCACGATTCCGGTGCTGGTGCTGGAATCGATAGCCCCCCAATAACAAAAGAGGCCGCAGGGCCTGTTTTGTTTTCCTAACCCGAGTAAGACCAGCCCAGTTGCGGCAGGGTGAGGCCGTCTTCCGGGGCGTGTTTGGCGCGTACCCCGCCGCCGATTACCTTCCCCAGAATCACGCTGTGGCCAGCGCCGGTATCCAGTTCCCCGGCCACCTCACATTCCAGGTAGGCGGCGGCTTCATCCAGCAGCGGCAGGCCGGTGAGCGGGGCGGCCTGCCAGTGGGCAGCGGCGAATTTCTCCGGGTTCTTGGCCCGGCTCTTGGTGAAGGCCTTAATCAC
>CAZEQN010000051.1:0-13372 GCA_964514335.1 uncultured Anaerolineaceae bacterium | reverse complement strand
AGGGGGGCAAGGAGATAGGGGGATAAGGGGAAGGGCGGGGGTAGGGGCGGGGTACAATTCCCGGCATGCAAACCGGCAAATTGAAACGCCTGTGTATCGTGCCAAAAGTATCCGGCGTGGGCGGGATGGTGTCTTTTCGCGGACGGCTGCTGGCCGGGCTGGCGCAGCGCGGGGTTGAAACCACCGATGACCTGAACGATGGCCCATACGATGCGGTGTTGCTCATCGGCGGCACGCGCCAACTGGCGGGGCTGGCGCGGGCGCGGCGGGCGGGCATCCCTATCATCCAGCGGCTGGATGGGATGAACTGGTTGCACCGCCGCCGCCCCACCGGGCTGCGCCACTGGCTGCGCGCCGAGCAGGGCAATTTATTATTGGCCTTTATCCGGCGGCGGCTGGCCAGCGGAATCGTGTATCAGAGCCAGTTTGTAGTGGATTGGTGGGGGCGCGTCTATGGGCCAACCCGCATTCCGTACACCGTCATTCACAATGGCGTGGCGCTGGAGGTCTTTACGCCGGAAGGCGAGCACTCACGCCCCACCGACCGGGCGCGCCTGTTGCTGGTAGAGGGCAGCCTGGCGGGCGGCTATGAACAGGGACTCGAAAACGCCGTGGCGCTGGCCGAGCGCCTGCAAAACCAGCACGGCCTGAAACTGGAGTTGATGGTGGCGGGGGCGGTCACGCCGGAGTTGCAGGCCCACTGGCAGGCGCGGGCGGGCGTGCCGCTGGTGTGGGCCGGGCTGGTGCCCGGGGGCGATATCCCGCACCTGGACCGTTCGGCGCACTTGTTGTTCGCCGCCGACCTGAACCCGGCCTGCCCGAACAGCGTGATTGAAGCGCTGGCCTGTGGGCTGCCGGTGGCGGCCTTTGACACCGGGGCGCTGGCCGAACTGGTGACCGGCGATGCCGGGCGGATAGCGCCCTATGGGGGCGACCCCTGGCGGCTGGAGCCGCCGGACATCCCGGCGCTGGCGGTTGGGGCGGCGGAAATCCTGGCAGACAACCCGCGCTTTCGGCAGGCGGCGCGGGCGCGGGCGGAAGCGGCCTTTGGGCTGGGGGTGATGGTAGACCGCTATGTCGTCTTTATTGAGTCGTTTAGTAACTAGGAAAGGCTAAGACAAAACCAGGGGGAGTTGCGGGGCCGGGCGTTTGAGCAGGTCGAGCCCGGCCAGCAGGGCGGTTTCCACATCCGTCTTCGTGCAGAGCGCCAGCCGGGGCGGGGCGGCGGCCGGGCCGAAGCCGCTTTCCCAGCCGAGCACCACGCTGGCAATGCCGTTGAGTTCCAGGGCGCGGGCGGTGAGGGCTGCCGCCTGTACCGCGAGTGGGCCGCGCGCCAGCAGCAGAGCGCCGTGGGCGCGCAACTGCCCGGCGGCATTGACCACTGCCGGTGCAAATTCCTTGACCGTGCGAAGGGCATTGGGCTGGTGGCTGTGGCCGGTAATGACCTCCGGACACAGTTCCTTGAAATGAGCCGGCGTCAGATCTTGCAGGGCCTGGATGGCCGGCAGGGAGACAGGGGCGGGGGTCAGCGGCAGGCGACGCAGAGAATAATCGCCGAGGGGATTTTCTGTATCCGATGCGGGTATGGGAGAATTGCTGGAAAGCGAAACGAGGAGCAGTCTGGCACGCGCCAGTTGCAGGCCGGCCCCGCCCGGGGCGCTGCGGTTGCGGGGCGGCACATAGCGCTTCCAATCCATTTCGCCGGTGGCTTCCAGATGCGCCAGCCAGCCGGTATGGTAGGCGCGCAACCATTCCAGCGGCTCTTCAAGCACGCACAGTTCGCTGTTGCGCCGGTTGGGGCGCGGGCGGGTATCGGGGCTGATGGTCATGGCGTTGTGTATATGGATTATAGAAGCACAGCCGCGCCAGGAGCCTATCAGTCTTGTAGGCTAAGGATTTTGTAGGGTGGCGGGGATTGTAATAGGCTCTGCTCGCTATCTAAATTGGCATCTTCGATTATGAAACTTGAGTGGACTTGACGCGTAGGGGCGCAGCATGCTGCGCCCCTACCAGAGTTAAAAACCATTTCAAGGATTTCTTAAATGGTCTCTTACAGATTGCGGAACAGAACAATCAGGAGGCCCAGCGCATCCAGGCCGAGATACAGGATACTGAACAGGCTGACGCGCTCCTGCAGGCTCGCCAAAATTTGGCGCCAGCCCGGCCGGGTGGCAGCCCAGAGGGGCAGACCGATGGAAAGCAGGATGAGCGCCAGCAGAAGCAGTAACGGCCCCCAACTGGCATTGAGGGCCGCAACCCAGGCGGCATGCCGCGTCGGCTGGCGGATGACAAAGGCAATCACCGCCTGGAGCGCCAGCGCCCAGAAGGTGGCGGTCAGCAGCAGGCCGCGCAGTGCATCCAACCGTTGGGCCAGCGGCCAGCGGCGTGGCAGCAGCAGGCCAAGCAGCGCGAAGAAACCGAACACCAGCAGGCTCTCGGCCAGCGCGCCGAGCAGCAGGTAGCCGCCCAGGCCAAAGGCTTCTGACAGGGCGCGGGTGGCGTAGGCATCCGCATTCATCAGCCAGATGGCGATGCCCCAGGCGTGGACCGGGAAGGCCACCCACAGAAAGAACTGCCAGTAGGCCTGACGCGGGCTGGGGGTCATGTCGGTTCACCGGCGCGCTGGCTGTTCAGCAGGGCGCGCAGTTCGGCCACCAGGCCGGGCTCGCTGGCCGCCAGGTCATGCAATTCCTGGGGGTCGGTTTCCAGGTTGTAGAGTTCCAGCAGTTGGCCGTTGAAGTCTTCCGCCAGTTCAGCATAGTTCATGAATTCAATCAGTTTGTAGGGCCAGCGGATAACCTGGGCTGAATACCGATGAATGCCCTGGCTGGGAGGGGTTTCCTTGGCTTCCAGGGTGAAGATGGGCCGTGAAAGGTCAGGCAGGCCGGGTTGGAAAGGCCGCAATAACTGACCTTCGGCCCAGGCGGGCACGGGTTGGCCGAGCCAGTGAGTGAGCGTGGGCAGCAAGTCTATGGCGCTGGTGGGCGAGAGGATATCCACCCGTTCAGTCTGGTCTGGCATAAAAATCATCAGCGGGATGTGGACAATGGGGTGGTGTAATGATTTATTAAAGTGACCGCGGAAACCGCGCTCAAACAACTCGCCATGGTCAGACGTAAGTATCACGATGGTGTTTTGCAAATCGCCGCGCTGTTCCAGCGCGTCCATCAGGCGGCCGAGTTCGGAATCCAGATGGCTGATGTAGGCATCATAGCCGCGGCGGTACACGAGGCTCTGGCCGGTGGTCGTGTTTTCATGCAGCGGATGGGTGGGTTTGCGGGGCGGTTCAAAGCCATCATTCAGGAAGCGGTCAAGAAACTGGCGGCCGGCGCGGTAGGGGTCATGGGGCGGGAAAAAGTGAAAGTAGCCGAGGTAGGGCTGGTTATGCCCGGCGGTTTCTTCCAGCACGAGGCGCAGCGAATCTTCAACCGTCAGGTGGTTTTCATCATCAATGGCGGGCAGGCCAATCGGGTATTGCTCACGGACGGCGGCCCGCTGGCGGGCATCCAGCGCCTGACGCAGACGGTTGTAGAAAGGCGCCAGAAAGAGCGAAGAAGGCGGCGTGCGCCGGCCGCGATAGAGGGTCTGGCGCGCCCCGGAGGCGACGATCTGGTCAGGGGAGAAGAGCGGGGTGAAGATGAGGTCAGGGTGCGATATGCCAGCCGCAAGCGGCAGGTATTCGTCCAGGTCGGGTTTAATCTGTTTGATGAGCTGGTTGGCGACAGGGTTCTGGGCGTAGGCCAGGCGGTTCATCTGGGGGAAGGCGGCGAAGAGATTCTGGCGCGCCCAGTGCGGGTGAATGCGGTCATAGAGCCGTAAGGCACGATGCCGCCAGGGGTAGGCGCCGGTGAGCAGGCTGGCGGTGGAGGGAACCGTATAATTGCCCGCCGAAAAGTGGCGGTGGTAGACGATGGCGCGCTCGGCCAGGCGGCGCAGGTTGGGGGTGGTGTCGCGGCCATAGCCGTACAGGCTAAGATTTTCGGCGCTCCAGGTGTCAAACAGGAGGATGAGGATGTTGGGCGTGCCGGGCGGGGCCGTCTGGCGGGCGGGCAGGCGCTGCACCCCGCCCAGCGCCAGCGGGAGCAGGGCGCTTAGTTTCAGGAATTCGCGGCGGCTAAGCATGCAGACCGGCGGCGGTATCCAGCCAGTGGCGGCCATCCGGGCCGGCGGCATAGGCCAGCGGCCCCTGGGGTACGAAGTTATCAATCACCAGGTCGCCATTGTCCATCGCTTCCCAGATGAGTTGCAGGGGCGCTTTGCCCTCGGCCCACTTTTCAGCGATGACGACGCCATGCCCGGGCAGGATGGTGAAGGCCAGCGGGCGCGGGTCGGCGGGGTCGCGCAGGGCTTCGGCGCGGGCGAAGGCTTCCTTGATGCCGCGGGCCTGGGCCTCGGTGGCGCAGGACACAAGATAATGAAAATAGGGCGTATCGAGCGGGATGTAGGCGACGCGGGCCGGGTTGTAGGCTTTCACGCCGCGGTGGCCGTGCAGTTTGGAGCGCAGTACCGGCACGCGCTGGCCGTGCCAGTCCACCCGGGGCAGGGCGAGGTCAATGGCCATCATTTCGACCGCTTCGGAGGAGGGCGGGTCGTTTTGCTTATCGGTCACGTGGCGTACCTGGGCGCCTTCGCCATCCGGCCGCACGTCGACGATGACGGCCAGATCGCGCTCGGTGATGTTGCCTTTATCCACCGGGCGGGCGCTGCCGGTAATGGTGGCAATCAGGCCTTTTACGGCGGGTTCGTAAGTAACGAAGCAGCCTTCGGAGTACTGGCTGGCGATGGATTCAGTAATGGCCGGCACGGGGACGAGATCGGCGATGCGAATCATGTCGGTAAAGAAGGTGCGCTCGCCGAGTGCACGGCCGGCGCGGGTCATGGCGGCCGGGGTGGTCAGGCCATCCCATATGGCGCGGGGGATGGGCGGCGGCAGGACTTCATGACGGGTGATTTCGCGGGTGCTTTCATAGGTGGCGATGCGCAGGGCGGCATCCAGATAAAAGGCTTCGGCGCCCATTGCACTATCGCTGTAGGGGAAGGCACCCACCAGGTCAAAATGGTAGATGCGCTCGGGGCGGTCATCGCCCAGCAGCAGCAGGATGTGGATGCACTTGCTGCGGGATTGCAGCAGGCGCATGAGGGCCAGCAGCGGGCCGCCGCGCAGGCCCTGCTCTATCAGTACGCCTGGCGCTTCGGGCGACATGCCTTCAAAGACGAAGTCGGCCGGGTCGGGGGGCGTTTTGGCGAGGGCGGCCGAAAAATAAGTGAGCAGGCGGTCAAACTCGCGGCGCGGGATGTGGATGAGGGTGTAGGCGGTGGGGGTGTGTTCCAGTTTGAGCTGGATGCGGCCGGTGAACATCAGGGCGCGCCGCCAGTTGAGCATTTCATCATAGCGGGCGGTGGTCAGCACGGCTTTGGTTTCGGAATCCGGTGCGGGTTGTACCCGATGTCCGAGAGTTTCAAAGGCGCGTAACAGGCCGGTCAGGGCTTCTTCAACGACCGGGTTGGTGGGGCCGGGGCGGTAATGGAGGGCAAGCGGCCGCAGCCAGTCATGCACCGGGCGTTGGGTTGCAATGGAGGCGGGCAGGTTGAGTTTCATAGGTCGGGCTGTGCCTGACAGGTAGGCCAACAGGCAGCAGATATAATACCCCAGATTCGGGGTGCGGCGGGTGGATGACAGGGAGACAGGCAGACAGGGGAAGATGTAATTGGTAAGTAGTAATTGGGATTTAAGGAGACAGGGCGGCAGGAGAAGGGTCGCGAGGCGGAATTGTTTTCCAGCGAGCCGGCCTGAAAGAAAGGAGTTGGACGCGATCCTCGCTTGGCCGAGCGCTGCTGCGCAGCGTCGGCTTGCTCGGGATGACAAAACTTATCGTGAAGCATGTTTGCAACAGAGCAAGTAGATTTTGAAACACGGGAGTGGGGTGAGGGCAGATAACTTGATTCATGGAGACTGAGAATGCATATTCTGGTAACCAATGATGATGGAGTCACTGCGCCGGGGCTGCTGGCGCTGGCGCAGGCGTTACGGCCGCTGGGCGAGGTCACCGTGCTGGCGCCGGACCGCAACTGGTCGGCATCCGGGCATGTAAAAACGCTGGACCGGCCGCTGCGAGTGCGCCCGACGACCCTGGCGGATGGCAGCCCGGCCCTGACCACCGATGGCGCGCCGAGCGACTGCGTGGCGCTGCCGTTGCTGGGCCTGCTGGATAAGAAAGTGGATTTAGTCGTTTCCGGGATTAACCCGTGGGCCAACCTCGGGCATGATGTGACCTATTCCGGCACGGTGACGGCCGCCATGGAGGCCGCGATTGGCGGGCTGCCGGGGATTGCGGTATCGCTGAATACGCCAGCCCATCATCAGGGCGAGAAAGATTACAGCGCCGCGGCGGCGGTTGGGCGGCGGGTGGCGGAGCAGGTGATTGCCAACGGGTTGCCGTCCAACACCCTCTTAAGCGTGAATGTGCCGTATCTGCCGCTGGCGGAGATTAAGGGGTTTCACATTACACGCCAGGGCCTGCGGGTGTACCGTGATGAACTGGTGCGGCGTACCGACCCGCACGGCCGCCCGTATTACTGGATTGGCGGCGAATTTCCGGATGGCGTGCCGGACGATGGCACGGATTTTGGGGCGCTGGCGCAGGGCTATGTATCCATTACGCCGCTGCAACTGGATTTGACGGCCTATGCGGCGATGGAGGGGTTGAACGGCTGGGCGTGGTAAGCGACAGCGGACTGAAGCCCGCGGTCTGAAGTGGCGGGCAGGTTGTTTCTCTCTAAGAGCGCGTTTTAGAAGTCCTTGAAATAGCGTCTAAATCTGGCAGGGGCGCAGCATGCTGCGCCCCGGGGCGTTAATTCATGTAGGGTTCGCAATCGAAGATACCAATTAAGATAACTCGTAGAATTTATTTAAGAGCTTCTAATCGGGGGTTGGTCAATCGTCCCAGCCTTCGCCGAGGATTTCCACCGGGTCATAGATGCCCCAGGGCGGGTGGAGATGCTGCGCATCTCTTCCCGCCCAAAAGTAACTGCCGTCAATCGTCCCAACCTTCGCCGAGGATTTCCACCGGGTCATAGATGCCCCAGGGCGGGTTGTCGCCATTGGGGTTGATGGGGTCTTCCGGGTCAGGCGGCATGACGTGGGTGAAGCGCCAATCGGTGGCGCTGTACACGATGTTCGAATCGAGGCTGATGACCTCAAACCAGGTCTGGCCGGGGCGCAGGGGGAAGACCTCGCCGTTCTCATCATAGAGCCGCAAAATGCCGTTTTGCGGGCGCACCCAGCGGGCGGGGTAAGCGAAGCCATCCCGGAAGACATAGGCGGTGCCCTCGCCATACAGCGGAACATTGACGATTTCGGTGGTGCTGGTCTTGACGAAGTAGAGATACGGAACCTGCAGGATGACCACATTGTCGGCGCCGAGCTGGGCGCCATTGAGCGCATCCACATGCGGGGCGTACTCCTCGCGGCTGGTATCGGCGTAGCCAATCGTTTCCTGAAAGCGCAGGTAGCGCCCGGCGAGGACATCATATTCCCAGAGGGTGTAAATCAGGGTCGAGAAGCGCACCCGCACTTCCAGCGCCAGCGAGCCACCGGAAGGCAGGCGGCTGGTGAAGCGCATGCCGGTCAGGTTTGGGCGGTGGTTGCCAATCGGGCGGCGCGAGACGACCTGCTGCATGGCGGCGGTGTTGCCGAACAGGTTGTTGTAGGTCACCAGGCCAAAATCGCGGCAGAACCAGCGGGCGACATCGGGGGTGCATTGCTGGGGGTTGTCGCCGGGGTCGAGTACCAGACTTTGCGTCCAGTAGGCGCCAAGGGTTTCAAAATAGTCCAGCACACGCGGGTCGGCGTAGCCGAAAGCAAAGAAGGCATCATACATGCGGAAGACGTGCTCGTCAAAAAAGCGGCCGGAACGCACCGGGCCGACGCGTTCGACATTGTTGCCATAGAACAGGGCCACAAAGCGCGAGATGCCGCGTTCCATATAGTATTCAAAGACGATATCGGCCTGACTCAAGCCGTATTGCGGGCGCACGGTGCGGGGGTAGTTGGTGATTTTGACGGCGATGGGCCGCCGCTCCAGCAGCGTGGGGTCAGCCACGGCCTGGCCGGTGAGCGGGTTGATGTTGTAGGGGAAGACATCCGGTCCGAAGCCGACCGGGGTGGGCTGGCTGATGATGAGCGGAATGACGACTGGCGGCCCGGTGGGGGTCGGGCTGGGGGTGGCGGTTTCGGTGGGGGTGGGCGTTTCGCTGGCGGTGGGGGTGATGGTGGCGGTAGAAGTTATCGAGGCGGTCAGGGTGGCGCTGGCGGTGGGAGTGACCGAGGCCGTGCCAGTTGGGCTGGCAGAAGCAGAGGGAGTGCTGGTCGCGGTGGGGCTGGCGGTCGCGGTGGGGCTGGCGGTCGCGGTGGCTGAAGCGGTGGCCTGCGCCAACGGGCCGGCCAGGGCTGGCGACACCCAGGCGAAAATGAAGACGCAGCCAAGCAGCAAGGAAAAACGCAGGAAAGGGGACATTCAAGTTGGACTATAGCACAGGCAGAGGCAAAAGAAAAACCGGCGGGCGCGGCAGTTTGGCGCGTCAGCGCAGCACGAAGTCAAACCAGGCGGTCAGGCCGTCCAAACGCGGGTTGGTTTTCGTGCTGACGACCTGATACCAGGTGACGCCGGGTTTGTAGGGGTAGGGCGTGCCATCGGTAAAGGTCAGGGTCAGGACGCCGGCCTGGGGCACCAGCCAGCGCACCTCAAAGAGCTGGCCGTCGCGCAGGGCATAGGCCGGGCCGCTGTCTTCCAACTGGATGTCGATGATTTCCACGGCCGGGTTGCCGTTGGCGGGCGGCTGGTAGACTTCGTCGCGGTGGGGTACAAACAGCACGACCACGTTCTCGGCCGCAATCGCCTCACCGGTCAGGCGGTCGGTGAGTAACTCGTAGGTTTCGCCGCGCCCCTGGACATCATCCTGGGCATCCTGGTAGCGCAGGTAGCGGCCGGTGGTTGGGTCCCATTGCCAGTAGAGGTACGCGCCGTAGGAGTAGCGGATGTGCAGGCGTTCCAGCGGCTGGCCGCCCTGCGGCAGGCCGGGGTTGAACCACATGCCATCCAGGTAGGGGCGGTCGTCGGGCAGGTTGCGGTAGAGGCTCAAGTATTCGCGGGTGGCGGCGGTGCTGGTCAGCAGGTAGTTGTAGACATTCGGCTCGTAGCGGCAGACCGGCTGGGGCGGGCAGGCGGCGCCATCCAGCAGGTAGACTAGCCGGTCTGCGTAGCGCTGGGATTTGAGTTCGTCCAGAATACGGGCATCGGCGCTGCCAAAGACCAGGTTGCTGTGGTAGAGGTGTAGCAGGTGGACATCCAGCAGGCGGCCGGAGCGGATAGGGCCAGCCAGTTCGGCATCCCGGCTGTAAAAGATGGCATGAAAGCGCGGCAGGTCGTTGTTGTGGTAATACTCAAAGACGATATCGGCCAGTGACAGCCCCCATTGGGGGCGGTTGGAGCGCGGGTAGTTGTTGATTTTGACCGCCACCGGGCGGCGTTCCAGCACCGCCGGGTCGCTGACTGGCAGGCCGGTGAGGGGGTTGATGCCGGGCGGAAAGTCCACCGGGCCGTAGCCAGTGGGGGCGGGGGCGGCAGTGGGGTTGGCGGCTGGGGGTGCGCTGGGCGCAGGGGCGTCCTGCGGCTGGCTGGAGATAGCGGGCGCGGCTTCCGGTTCAGCGGCCGGGGTGCGCAGGTCGTTGGGGTGGGTGGTGGCGAGGTTGCAGGCCAGTAAGAAGGCGGCGGGGATGAGGGTGAGGAAAGTCTTTTTCATTGAATTGGAAAACCAGAGCAACTTAAGGCAACGGGCTTTACTTTCCCTACTATACTATATGGCTGAAAGATATCGAATGAGCCAGAGGTCATCTATGAAAACCAATCTACCCCGGCCGGTCTTGAGCCGCCGTGATGTTTTGAAATTACTGGGCCTGGGGGCGGGCGTATGGCTGGCGGGCTGTGCCGGGCCGCAAACCCCGGCCAGCCCAACGGCGGCGGCGTTCATCCCTACCGTGGGGCTGGAACCGACCAGCGCGGCCGCCACCCGGGTTCCCGGTACGCCGCCGCCGACTGCCCCCGCCCAGACGGCGACCCCCGCGCCCGGCCTGGCCGAACTGGCCGTGCCGCTGGCCGTGCCGCCGCGGGCCGCCGAAGAGTGGAAGGGGCTGCCGGTGTACCCGCAATCGGTGAGCGCCCGGATGCAACGGCTGTTTGAAATCGGGCAGGGGTTGGGGCGTGAGGCGCGGCGCTTTTCGGTGATTGGCGATTGCCAGAGCATCCCGACCTATTTCTTCACCGAGTTTGAGGGGCAGGCGGGGGTGAACTACCATCTGGGCGAATACAGCAATTTGCAGGCTACGATTGACTGGTTCAAAGGCTCGTTTGGCGGCGGGGTGGCGGCCAATGGCGGCCAGAATGTGGCGGCGGTTTTCTCGCCCCTGTGGTCTGACCCGCTGGCCTGCGCCCGCGACGAAGGGCCGCTGGCCTGCGAACTGCGCTTGAGCCGGGCGGCGTTTGCGCTCATCAGCCTGGAAGAGAATTGGAATGGCGATGCCACCGGCTACCGCGAAAACCTGGAAAAAATTGTACAGTACACGATTTTGCAGGGCGTGATTCCGGTGCTGGCAACCAAAGCCAGTAACCTCGAGGGCGACCACAGCATTAACCGGGCGATTGTGGAAACGGCGCGGGCCTATGAAATCCCGTTGTGGAATTTCTGGGCCAGCCTGCAGGACCTGCCGGAACAGGGTTTGTATGAAGACCGCTTCCACCTGACGCAGGGCTCGCCGGGGCGCTTTGATTACCGCAGCCCGCTGCGCACCGGCTGGGCGATGCGCAACCTGACCGCCCTGCAAACGCTGGATGCGCTGCGGCGGCTGCTGGCAGCGGGCAATTAGGCCGTGGATGTTACAATATGGGTTAATCCGGCGTGCGCCGGTTACAACATTTCGCCACCGCTTGCGTATTAATAGAGTGGAGGTAAAAAACAACTATGACTGAACTATTGCTGGGTGTCTTTTCGGCTTTTGGGCTTTCGGCCAGCGCCGGGTTGAATGCCTATGTGCCCTTGTTGATGATTGCGATTGTTTCGCGGTTATCCGGTGCATTTGGCTGGAATATCCTCAATTTGCAGGCGCCCTTTAACCAACTTGAAAATGGCTGGATTATTTCGCTGCTGATTTTCCTCTCGGTGGTGGAATTCTTTGCCGATAAAGTGCCGGCGGTGAACCACGCCAATGATGTCATCCATACCTTCATTCGGCCGGTGGCCGGGGCGGTGGCGTTTGCGGCCAGCGCCCAGGTCGTGACGGACATTCACCCGGCGATTTCGCTGGCAGCCGGCTTGCTGATTGCCGGTACGGTACATACGGCCAAGGCCGCGGCGCTGCGTCCGGCAGTTACCGCCACCACCGGCGGGACGGGCAATGTGTTTGTGAGCGTGGCCGAAGATATCTTCGCGACTTTCCTGTCCATTCTGGCGATTCTGCTGCCGATTTTCATCGGGGCGCTGACGGTGCTGTTTGTGTCCTGGTTAATCTGGTGGGTGTGGCGGCGCGAGAACCGAAAACTACAGCAAGCCGACCTCTGAACGGCTGGAATTGAAAGGGTTCTGATCCATGGAAAACCCCACTCCGCAGCAACCCCCGGCGGCGAACAGCACGCTGGCGATTGTCAGTCTGATTGCTGGAATCGTAGGCTGGTCGCTGGTGCCGTTTTTTGGCGCGCTGGTGGCAGTAGTTACCGGCCACATGGCCAAGAAAGAAATCCGTGAGACCGGGCTGGCGGGCGATGGCCTGGCGACCATCGGGCTGGTGCTGGGCTATACCTCGATTGCGGCCACCCTGCTGGGCATCTGCCTGGTGGTGATGGCGGTGGCGTTCGGGGTGGGGTTGCCGCTGTGTTTTATCCCCTTTGGCGGCGGCGGGTCGCAGTTTATCAGCCTGCTGTTTGGGCTGTAAATTAAAATTCGCTGGAGGAGTTTTGCGCATGACCGAAGAATTTGTGCCCCCGGAAGTCTCTGCCCCCGCCCCGGATAAGCGGCGGCGAATGCTGCTGTTGGGCGGCGGGGCGTTGTTGTTGCTGTGCTGTTGCTGCACGCTGACGCTGGCAGCCTGGTACGGCGGTGATTTCGTCGTGGAGTATCTGCTGGGCGGTTCGTTTGCGCCGTAGGGTGCAGGAATTTCTGATTGCTAAAGACGGCCACTTGGCCGTCTTTTTTATTCCGGCCACACTTGCAGGCCCGAAGGTGGCAGGCCCAGCGAGAGCGGCGCGCCAACATCGGGCAGGCTGGCAGCGGCCGGGAACTCAAAGCGCAGGCGGATGCCATTGACCTCCAGCCACAGGCTTTGCAAGCCGCCGCGCAGGGTTTTTTCCATCAGGCGGCCGCGCAGGCTGATTTCGCCCGTGTCGCCCAGCGTGGCGGCATCTGGCCGCAGCAGGATCTGCACCGGGCCGCGGGCCGGGCCGGGGTAGGGGAAACTCCCCACGGCGGTTTCCAGCGCGCCGGCGCGCGCCTGCCCTTCCAGAATATTGTCGAGACCGAGGAAGCGCGCCACCCAAGGCGAGGCCGGCTGGCGGTAGAGGGTTTCGGGGGTATCCAGTTGGGCGATTTGCCCGGCGTTCATCACCGCCACGCGGTCGGCGATGGTATAGGCTTCGTCCTGGTCGTGGGTGATGTAGATGGCGGTCTGGCGGGTGGCGCGCAGGATGCGGGCGAGGTCGGCCAGCAGGCGTTCACGCAGAGCGCGGTCCAGCGCGCCGAGAGGTTCATCCAGCAACAACAAGCGCGGGGCGGGAGCGAGGGCGCGGGCGAGGGCGATGCGCTGCTGCTCGCCGCCGGAAAGATTGTTGACATCCCGTTTTTCAAAGCCCGGCAGGCCCACGAGGGCCAGCATTTCTGTTACGCGGGTGGCCTGCGCCGCGGCGGTTTGGCCGGCCATTTTGAGGCCAAAGGCGATGTTGGCGGCCACGTTCAGGTGGGGGAAGAGGGCGAAATCCTGAAACATCAGGCTGAAGCCGCGCTGGTGGGTTGGCGTGTGGGTAAGCTCCTGCCCGTCCCACCGGACAACGCCGCTGTCGGGTGATTCGAGCCCGGCCAGAGCCGCCAGCAGGGTGGATTTGCCGCTGCCGCTGGGGCCGAGCACGGCCAGCACTTCGCCGCGGGCGAGGGAGAAGGAGACATCCACCAGGGCGCGGGTCTCGCCAAAGGTTTTGTGCAGGCTGCGGGCTTCCAGCATGGGACTAGTCCGCGCCCCATTCGGCGGCGTAGCAGCGCAGGTATTTTTCCACATGGCTGGCCCAGTAGGCTTCTTCATGGCGGCCGGTGAAGAGGTGGTACTCGTGCGGGA
>CAZEQN010000050.1:0-13502 GCA_964514335.1 uncultured Anaerolineaceae bacterium | reverse complement strand
AATTGCTGTGTTGCAGACATCTTTCACTACAATTTTTGTCATTCCGAGCGCAGCGAGGAATCGCGTTCATCTCCTGTTTTCAGACCGGCTCACTGGAAAGCAATCCCGACTCGCGACCCTTCGCTGCGCTCAGGGTGACAAGGGTTCCTATTTCGGCATCCTTGCAACAGAGCAACTGGGAATTGGTAACTGGTAATTGGTAAGTAGTAACTCGTGAATAGTGAGCAGAGAGTAGGGAGCCGAGGGCTGTAAGTGGGGGAAGCGGCGAGTTCCGGGGGGATTGTTAAGGAAGTTTCTGGATGCATAACCCGCGCGCAAAATTCTCCGCATGTGCGGGTGTAAGCATTTTCACACTCCCCCTGGCCGGGTAGACCCCCGTTTTGGCGCGAGTGGTTCCCTACGCTCTAATCTTAATTGCACGGTCTCGGTTGGTCGAGCTGCGCTCAACCACACTGCCGTCAGAAGCTGGCCAGAGTCCTGTAGGGGGCGCCAAAGTGATAATAAACTATCGTTGTAAACGGATTGTAAAGACTTTGTAAATTCGGTTTTACACAATTACGAAGCCAGAAGCGGGCTTCATCTAGTAATTTCGAAATCTAATTCAGTTAATTTATCCCTTAGCTGCCAAATAACAATTTTATATTTCCCAGGAAAGGGGTAATTTGGCAATGTTTCATCATGGAAATTGTGAATTTTTTCGTATGGGAGTTTTTCAGTATATCTTATAGCTTCCAACAAAGAAAAATATATATGTCCTGGTGAGTCTACAAATTCTGTCTCACTTCGGGCGAATATAATTGTAGACTCGCCTTCATAAACCCATGTTGCATACAAAGAGGACCGTCCACTGGGGATAACATATAAACAGGCACCTATTTGGTACCAATCATCTTGAGTAAAAATGGATTCGACTTTCTGGGAGGATTCAAGACCGTTGGAAGTTTTACAAGTCATCGAATTTACAATTAATATTTGTTTTTGAGGACTTAAATCATAGTAACCAATACCATTTTTCATGACTAACAGAAATAGCAAAAAACAAGTTCCTAGTATCACCAGAACTAGTGCGAGTTTTCTAGTATTTACAGTATTTCGCTCAGGCAATTTCATGGCCATCCAAACAGAAAATTCGTTTCAGAAATTGCCCCACCTGCATGTCCATTGAAACCCAAAAGCCCCAAGCCATCTAGAGTGAAATATGCTTTAGGGGAAAATGACCAGACTCTATTTGTAGAGCCTTCCGATCTAGTGCTCGTCAATGGCTTTCTTTCTCTATCAAGAAATTGTGTATATTCTCCACTCAATCCAAAGCCAGCTATGCTTTCCACTCCAATGTCAGCAAAGGAAGTTTGAGAAGGCCCTAAAATTTGATCCATATCTATCATGTTAAATGTGTAGATTGGGCCTTGAGCGAAGGATAAAGACAATTCCGGAGTTCCAACCTTAGAACTAATGGATGTAACGCTACCGGTCCAATAAATTGTGCCTGTCGGATAGTTTATTCCAATTTCAGAAAATGCACTTAAGCAAGCGCTAACTACAATAAAAACCGTTGGAACACAGCCAGTAATAGAGTTAGATATGCCCACATTGGTCGGAACTATATCGTTCAAATTTCTCTTAATATTTGCATCTACATCAAATTCCCCCATAGCCTCATCTAGCCAAATATCAAGTTCTGGCTTTGCAACACTAGTAGACAAATCCCTACGGACAGATGCCCCCGA
Source organism: uncultured Anaerolineaceae bacterium (assembly GCA_964514335.1). Classification (GTDB taxonomy): domain Bacteria; phylum Chloroflexota; class Anaerolineae; order Anaerolineales; family UBA11579; genus SCUK01. The sequence continues at coordinate 11,775 of CAZEQN010000050.1, read as the reverse complement.
AGAATCTTTATAGATTAGGCATTGTTCATCAAGAATCTTTGTACACCCAGGTTCATGCCCACTCGGGTCCACAAAATTCACCGGGTTGTTCAGCACATAGGCGTAGCGATTGAATGCCTGCGGGTTGCCCGCGCCTGGAATTATGGTGTCTGGCTGTACAAATCTGCCTATTCGGCTGTTATAGAAGCTGGCTTGACCCGCGTTTTGCCGATTTTGTAAATTCTGTGTAAAATCGCCCGCGCTCATAGCCCCATTATAGCCAGCCGCGCCGCGAAATCAACCATCCCCAATCGAAAATCAGCAATCCACAATCCGCAATGTCGCCTCTCCCGCAATTGTCCGCCGCCCGTCAATCGTGTACAATCGTTGGGAGGCGAAACACAAAGTGAGGATGGCTATGGCCAAAAAGAACGAACCCCAACAGGAATCGCTGGTGCTGTACACCGCCTGGCAACGCTACGCCGAGCTGGACCACAACGCCAACCGGGTGGGCGACCAGCACAAACGCTTGAGCGCGGCCGTCATCAGCCTCGGCGTGCTGACCGTCATCGTGGCGGTCGCCACCGATAGCTTCAAACTCGAGTTGCCGTTTAACGTCCTCATCGCCCTGCGCCTGCTGCTCACCCTGCTGCCGCTGGCCGGGGCGGCTCTGCTGGCCTTCACCAGCAAATTCCAGTTCGGCGAGCGCTGGCAGGCCCTGCGCTCGGGGGCCGAAGACATCCGCAAGGAAATCTACCATTACCGCACCGTGCTGCAAGCCAGCAAGGAACGCGACCTGTGGCTCGGCGACCGGCTGGCCGCCATCCAGCGCCAGGTGCATGAACTGGTCGGCGGCGATTTGGTGCTCAAGCCCTACACCGGCCACATCCCGCCCACCCACTACGCCCATAACCCCAACTCCGACCCGGGCTTCAGTGACCTGCTGGCCAATGACTACCTGCGCTACCGCCTGCAAAACCAGCTCGACTGGTACACCAACAAACTGACCCGTTTTGCCCAGGAACGCAACCTGTTCCAACTGGCCGTGTACGGCTTCAGCGTGCTGGGCTCCATTCTGGCCGGGCTGGCGTGGTTGTTCGCCACCCTGCCGGTCTGGGTGGCTGTCACCAGTTCGGCCGCCGCGGCCCTGACGGCCTGGATGGAATTGCGCCGCATGGAAAGCATGGTGCAGTCCTACAGCCGCATTTGCCTTGAACTCGGCATCCTGCGCGACCGCTGGCTGGCGCTGGAACCCTCGCGCCGCACCGGCGACCAGTTCTTCAAACTGGTGGTCAGCGCCGAGCGGGTGCTGTGGAGCCAGCACAACAAAGTATTAAGCGGCGTCAGCCAGGCCGGGGCCGAAGCCGCCCCGGACGAACGCGACCTGCTCTTCATCACCCTTAGCCAGCCCGTACCGGATGCGCTCGAAGAAGCCCTCAAACTCGAAAACCTGGCCGAAGGCGTAAAGGACAGCGGCGAACCAGATTTGAAGGAAATCGCCAAACAGGCTGAAGCCCAGTCCAAGGCCGAGAGCGAGAAAAAAGAAACCGCCCTGGATGCCGCCCGCGAAGAATACCTGGCCGAGGATGGCAAAACCGACAGCCAGGCGGACGCCGACCCGGACCGCGTGAGCGCCCGCGACCGCCGCGAACGCCGCGCCCGCCCACATGCCTTTGTGGTCATGCCCTTTGGCCGCAAACCGGGCAAGGACGGCCAGTGGATTGACTTCAACGCCATTTACAATGACCTCATCAAGCCCGCCCTCGACCTGGCCGGTTTTGAGCCCTTCCGCGCCGACGAAGCCTCCACCAGCGGCGACATCCTGACCGATATGTTCCAGGAACTGCTGCTGGCCGATTTGGTGATTGCGGACATGAGCATTGACAACGCCAATGTCTTTTATGAAATCGGCATCCGGCACGCCTTCCGCAAACGCGGCATTGTGCACATCCAGTCCGGGCGGGCCTACATGCCCTTTGACGTCTTCAATGTGCGCACCATCCCCTACCATCTGGACAGCAGCGGCAAGCCCGACCCGGAAGAACTGGTCAAGGACATTCAGGCGATTGCACGCGTGTGCCGCGACACCTATAAATCAGACCAGGATGCCGTCCACAGCCCGGTCTTCAACCTGCTCACCGGCCTGGGCGAGCCGGAACGCAAACACCTGCGCACCCCGCTGGCGACCGGCTTCTGGCGCGAACACAACGAGTGGCAGGCGCGCCTCGAAATCGCCCAGCGCGAAAAACGCATCGGCGATATCCTGCTGCTGACCGAAGAAATCAGCAACCCCTTGATTAAGGAAGAAGCCATCACGGAGGCCGGGCGCGCCCTGCGCAGCCTGAACCAGCACGCGCTGGCGATTCAGCAGTACCGCGCCGGGCAATCCCTTAGCCCCAGCAACCTGACCTTCCGGCGCGAGGAGGCCTTCCACCTTAACCGCCTCGGCCGGCGCGACGAAGCCATCGTCAAGCTGGAACGCATCATCGAAGACCAGCCGCGCGACACCGAATCGATTGCCTACCTCGGGCGCATCTACCGCGAGATGTGGAGCGAAAGCTGGCAGGACATCACCGAAGAACGCGCCCGCCTGGAAGCCGCCTACAAGTCCTCGCACTGGCTGGTCAAGACCATCCAGACCTACCTCAAAGGCTACAAGTACGACCAGAACGATACCTACCCGGGCATCAATGCCCTGACCTGGACCCTGATTCTGGATGACCTGGCGCGCAAATTCCAGGAGCGGCGCAACCCGGATGTCAATGCCATCCGCGCCATCCTGCCGACCCTGCAAGGGGCGGTGCGCTTTGCGCTGGAATCGCAAATCAATGAGGAAACCAGCGACTACTGGACCCTGGCCTCGCTGGCGGAGTTGTACGTCACCACCGCCAAAGACATCCGCACCGTGCAGCAGGCCTACCGCAAGGCCCTGACCGCCAGCAAGAAAAACGCCTTCTTCCTGCAATCTTCGCTGGGGCAGTTGAAAGTGCTGGAAAACCTGTGCTTCCGGCCGCAGTTTGTGTCCGCCGGCCGGGCGATTTTGCAGGAAGAGCTGGCGCGCATCACCGGCAGCCCCGAGGCCGCCGCCGAGGCCGCCGCCGAAGCCGCCAGTGAAGAACTGGTCTTCCTGTTTGCCGGCCACATGATTAATGACCCCGTAGCCGACCCGCCCGCCTTCCCGGCCGGCATGGAAGAAGAAGCCCGCACCCGCATTGCCGCCGAACTGGACCAGTGGGTGGCAGATGGCAACGACCTCGCCATCACCGTGGGCGCCGCCGCGGGTGGCGATATCCTCTTCATCGAGGAGTGTCTGAAACGCAACCTGCGGATTGAAATCCTGCTGCCTTACGAAGAGCCGCGCTACCTGCAACGGCTGGTAGCCAGCGCCGGCGAAGAGTGGACCAACCGCTTCTATGACATCCGTAACTGCGAGAACGTCACCATCCGCATTCAGGGCGATTATCTCGGTGAGCCACGCCCCGGCCAGAATGTCTATGAGCGCAATAACCGCTGGGCGATGTTCTCGGCCATGGTGCGCGGCATAGACAAGGTGCGCTTCCTGGCCCTCTGGGATGGCCGCGCCGAGCCGAACACCTACGGGGCCGTGATTCATGACATGGTGGAAGATGCCCGCGGCCTGGGGGCACGCGTGCGCCATCTGGACACCACCAAGTTCGAGTACTTCCAGGGTTCGCGCCAGCGGGTGTTCTCGGCCATGGATGCGCTGGCCTCCACCGCCGACTCGCAGCCGACCCGCAAACGCCGGCCGCGCACCACGGATGAAATCCAGGCCGCCCTCAAGAAAGACAACGGCCAGTCCTGACCGCAGGCAAAGAAAGCAAAACCCTGCGGCCAATAATTTCTGTACTAAATCCAAATAACTGTTTAAGAAAGTAGGGCGGGTTGGGATGCTGCGCATCCTTAAACCCGCCCCTACGCGTCAATTCCAATCAAGTTTCGCACTCGAAGGAAAAAAGCTTCCAGCCAAAATGCTGGTAGATCGCTTCCCTCCGACTAGGTTGAGGGGAATCGCGTCTCTTATTTAAGCCTAGTCGCCCGCGCTGTGCTTGACCCGCTGCACAAACTGGTTCAGGTTGCCCAGAAACGCGCCCACCTGCTCCGGGGGGATTTCCCACACAAAGCCGTCATCCTTGACCAGCAGCAGGGTGATGTTGAGGTCCGTAAAGACCACCGAGCGGGTGTACTTCTTCAGCGGGCGGCGGTAGGAGGCCTCCAGCCCGCGCTCGGTGCTGCTGAAAGCCAGCGCCAGCCCCAAGACTGGCGGCGTGGCGCTCCCGCCGGCGTGCTCAATCAGCTCATCCATGGCCGCGTCAAACGCCCGGATGTAATCCGGCGGCTGGGGCTGGTCGCCCCGCGCCGCTACAAAATGGTTCGGGCGGGCGGCCCAACGGGCAACGGCGGCTTGTACGGCTTCGGTATCCATAGCGTTCTTCTGCGGGCGCGTCCGCCCCGGCGCATGAGTTCTTACGGGTTATTTATTGTTCTCGGCCAGGTAGCGTTCCGGGTCAAATTCAAAAGCCGCCAAACAATTGGCAGCGCAGAAATAGTAGGTCTGGCCCTTGTATTCAGTCTTCCATTCGGCCTTTTCGGGGTTAATGCTCATGCCACAAACGGGGTCGGTAGTCATCGCGTCCTCCTCGGGTAATTGGGTTTAGTCCATCCGGCCGAAAACGCAGGCCGGATTAATGATGGTCGTGATGTTCGTGGTGGTCGTGGCCGCCTTCGCCGGAGAGAAACTTCTGCGGGTCCTTGTCAAACGAAGACTTGCAGCCGGGGGCACAGAAATAATACATCTGGCCGCCGTATTCACTCGTCCACATGGCGGAAGCGGTATCCACTTCCATCTGGCAAACGGGGTCAATCGCTTTCATGTGTTGCTCCTTGAGGGTATGTTCTAGCCCGCCTTTGGGCGTTTGAAGGTGGCGTAGTGTACCAACTGGCTTTCGCCGGAGTCATAGGTCACCGTGCGCGATACGGTGGTATCCAACACCCAGCCTTCGCGTTCCAGGCGGGCGCGCACGAACTCATAGCGCTCGTCGCGCTCGGGCGATACCTCCCCCACCCACGAGACAATCTCCGTGCCGTCATCGTAAATCACAACCAGCGTTTCAAAATTTTCCATGCCATCCTCCACAGTTGGCCTGCCAGAACAATTCAGGCAGTTGACAGATTATACAACCAGAAAGGCGAGAGTATAATCAGCCCCTGTGTCAATGAGGAACCTGCCTTGAAAAACAACCGCATCACGCCGATTCTGCTCATCATCTTCACCAACCTGCTGGGGGCAGGGGTGATTTTCCCGATTCTGCCGCTGTACGCCGTGACCGAGATGGGCGCCAGCGTCTTTCAGGCTTCGGCGCTGGCCACGGCCTACTTCGCGGCCCAGTTCCTGGCCTCGCCGGTGCTGGGCGGCTTAAGCGACCGCTACGGCCGCCGCCCGCTGCTGATTGTGAGCCAGGTCGGCACGGTGATTTCGTTCATCCTGTTCATTTTCGCGCCAGAAATCGGGGCGTGGCTGGACGGCCTCGGCTTCTACGCCGGTATGTCCGGCGGGCTGTTCATGCTGTTTGTAGCCCGCACGCTGGATGGCATCACCGGCGGGAATATCTCCATCGGCCATGCGGTCATCTCGGATGTCAGCACTCACCAGAACCGCACCCAGAACTTTGGCCTGTTTGCGGCGGCGTTGAATGCCGGCATCATCTTTGGCCCGGCCTTTGGCGGCCTGCTGGTGGGCTACGGATTCCGCGCCCCGTTCATCGGGGCGGCCATCATCACCACGCTGACGCTGCTGCTGACGCTGTTCACGCTCAAGGAAACGCTGGGCGCCAGCGAGCGCACCCGCCCCGGCCTGCCCGACGAACGCCTGCCATTGAAAGCGATTCTCACCAACCGCACACTGCTGCCGCTCTACCTGCTGGCCTTCCTGGCGATTTCGGCCTTTGCCGCCATCCCGCCGACCTTCGCGCTGTACGCCGAGCGGGTGCTGTACCCCGGCGCCACGCCCACCGAGGTCGCCCAGCGGGTGGGGGCGGTGCTGGCGTTCATTGGCATTGCGGCCGTGGTGACGCAGCTGGGGCTGCTCAAGCCGCTGGTGGCACGCCTGGGCGAGCGGCGGCTGGCCCTGCTGGGCTTTGGGGTGTGGATGGGGGTCTTCCTGCTCATCCCGCTGTTTCGTAACCCGTGGCTGGTGACGGCGCTGTTTGGGCCGTTTGCCTTTGCGCGGGGTGTGATTGACCCCAGCCTGCAAAGCCTGATAGCCCAACAGGCCACGGCCCGCACGCGCGGCCAGTTGCTGGGGCTGTTCCAGTCCTCGCAAAGTCTGGCGTTCATATTTGGGCCGCTGTGGGGCGGGCTGGTGTTTGAAGCCGTTGCCCCGCAGGCGGTGTACTGGTTCGGCTCCGGGTTTATGCTGCTGGGGCTGCTGCTGGCCTTCCGCCTGCGCGGCGTGCCGCAGGTGGCCGAAGCCGAAAGCCCGGCCGCGGCCGGGCATTAAGCATCAATTCCCTTACAAAATCCTCCCGGAGGTTTGATACCTCCGTGAGGTTGATTTAATCGCCCGCCAGCAATTTATAGGCCAGCGTGGCGGCCGCCAATACCTGCCCGAAGGCCGCCAGGGCGTTCTGGGGGCTGAAGTCCGCCAGAGTCAGGCTGCGGGTGAAGAACAGGGCCGCCAGCCCCAGCCCGGCCGAAACCGCCGCCGTGAGCCACAACGCCGCCCGGCCCTCCAGCCCCAGGGCAGCCTTGAGGGCCTGAATCAGCGGCATCCCGATGCCGCCCGCCAGCCAGTACAAAAGTTGTTGTTCCATGGTTTCTTCTCCTTTTTCAGGGTGAATCAAGTCAACGGGTCATGCGTCAATGCGTGAGGCGTCACCGGGTCAATGAGGAAGTCACCACCTCATTACTCATTACTCCTCACCGCCTTATTCCACCAGCACGCCAAACAACCAGCTGCCGGCCGCGCCCAGAAACGCCAGCGCCAGCGGCCACAGCACGGCATGGGCAGCCCGCGCGGCGCGCTCCAGGGCTTCCACCCGCCGCAACAGGCCGCCGGGCTGGCGTGGCGGCCCTTGCAGCAGTTCGGTCAGCGTGTCGAGGCGGGCGCGCAGGTCGGCCAGTTCACGGCCGCGGGCGGCGCGCTCGGCCCGCAGGGCCAGCAGCAACATGGCATTGCTGACGCGCGCGGGCAGTTTCTCGCCGCGCTCCAGATAGGCCAGAATCTGGTCATCGGCCGGGTGGGTTTCCGTACGTTTCATGTGGGTCTTCACTTTCAGGTTATTCGGCACGCTCGGCGCGGGCGACTTCCACCAGGCATTTGCGCCGCTGCAGGTCGCCATCCACCAGCGCCTGCACCAGCAGCAGGTACTGCTGGCCGCCATCTTCCGGGCGCGGGGCGAGGCGTTTAAGGGTCATCACCCGCCCGCGGACGCGGTGCTCGTCCTCGCCGGGCATGACCTCGGCGGTGATGTCCACGCCATCCAGAAAGACCCAGGCGGCCGGGTCTTCCACCCGCCCGGCGGCCAGCCACTCCACCCGGCAGGTCAGTTCTTCGCCAGCAATCACCGCCAGCGGGCTTTCAATGAGCCACAGTGTGCGTTCCATCAATCCTCCTCGCGGGTGGCGGTCAGGCGCAGACGGCGCGGCCGGGCATGCAACGCGACCCGGGCGGGTGTAATGCGCAGGCTGGGCGGCGGCAGACACAGGCCGCGCCGCAGTGGCTCGGGTTGCGGGTAGGCGGCCTCGCTGTAGGCCCGCCCCAGCCCGCCGTTGTAGAGCCAGGTACGCTCGGCGGTTGTGAGCAGGCGTTTGTAGAGAAAGACTTCGTCCAGCAGGCCATCGTGATACTGTGCCGGGCCGCCCAGCGCGCCCAGCCGGAAAACGGCCGTGCCATTGAAGATACCGCCGCTGTGGCTGGCGGTGCTGGCCGTACCGTCATTGACCTGAATACCGATGACATTGGCGGCCGGGTCGTGCCAGGCCAGCACGAAATACCACACCCCGGTGGCCGGGCTGCCCAGGCTGGCGGCCTGCACGCTGGCCTCGGCTGTGCCAGTGCCATCCGCCGAAATCGTGAAGGCGAAACGGTCGGCCCTGCTGTCATAAATCAGGCGGTACTCGCGCTGGTTGCCGGTGGTCTCAAATTTGCTGACCAGGGTGCGGTTGGCGCCCTTGCTTTCCAGTTTGACCCACGCCCCAAGGGTGGCTTCCACATCCCCCAGCGACAGGGCGGCCGTATCGGCATGGCTCAAATACTCGCTGTTGCTGCTCTCAAAGTCAGCGGCCAGACCGTGCAGGCCGGCGGCCGAGGCCACCGTGTTGTGGTCGGTGAGGGTGTGGCCGCCGCGCGGGTCGGCGCGCCCACCGCTGGCTTCATCCAGCGGCCACCAGGCGGCGAGTTGCAAAACGCCGGGGTTGCTCAACTCTGATTCTCCAGCAGCAGCACGCCATCGGCATGCCATTCGAGGGCGACATCCCCGCCGTCGGGGTTAATCAGGCGGCCAAAGTCATAGTAGGCCAGCAGCGGGCTATCGGCCGGGTTTGCGCCCAGCCGGTAGAGCAGGGCGGCGCGGGCGCTGAAATCGGCCGCCAGCCAGGTGGGGTTCTCGGCGTGCAGGGCTGCCCGGCCGCTCAAATCGTCCCGCAGGATGGCCCGGCCGGTCAGGCTCTGGCCGCCGCTGGTGTAGCCCGCGCCGCTGACCTCGCCATTAATGTCATCCAGGGTTTCATGGCTGGCGGGGTCAGGGGTGTAAGTTTCGTCCAACAACAGGACTTTAAGCGCGTCGGTGAGTAGATTCAGGCCGCCCGCCAGCAGGGCGGCCTGGGCGGCGTAGTAGATGGTATTCGGCATGCTTCCTCCCTGTGATCTGGTCAGTCTGGCATCGGTTCAGATTCTTGGCGGGCGACTACCTGCCAGCCGAGCAACCGCGGCGGTTCGCCGGGGGCTGCATCCAGCCGCAGCCGGAAACGGGCGCGCCGGGCGGGCGGCAGGTGCAGCGGCAGAGCGCCATCCGTCAGGTCAGGGCTTTCGCCCAGCCCGCGCCATGCCTCACCGCCGATTTCATCGTCCAGTTGGGCTTCGAGAGTAAATTCAGGCCGGCCGTGGCTGGCAATGCGCACTTCGGTGAAGGTTTTGCGGTCAAAGGGGGCATCAAAGTCCAGCGCCGGGCTTTCCAGCACGGCTTCCGGGGCGCAGGGCAGGTCTTGCGGCCAGGGGGCGCCCGGTTCGGGCAGCGGCAGGGCGAGCAAGTCGCCGCCGCTATCCAGCCACAGCCAGGGGACGCTGCCCGGGCAGGGCTGGGCGAAAACGCCCTGCAAAGCGGGCGCTCCCTGCCAGAGCGGATGCCAGGCCGCGCCCTCCCGCAGCAACAACTGGGCGGTTGAATCCGATTCACGCTGCCAGGCGGCCAGCAAACGCGCCGGCCCCAGCGGCAGCAGGGCGGTCACGCGCCCACCCGCCAGCGGCGGCCCGGCTTCGGTGAGTTGCTCGCGTTCCAGCCGCGCCACGCCATCGGCCCAACTGAACAACGCCGCTCCACCCTGCAGGCAGGCTGCCACGCCGTTGTGGGGGTCAGGCAACTGGTCCAGCCCGAGGTTCAGGCGGCGGGGTTCATCGGCCTCCACCCGCCAGAGCGAATCGGTCTTGAAGACCAGCAGGGCGCCGTCCTGGTCCAGCAGGCGGGTGATGGGCTGGCTGGCATCGCCCACCGGGATGCCGCTGCCGTAAGGGGTGGTGGCGCCCCAACTGGCGGGCGCGCCGCGGCTGATGAGCATATTGTCGTTGCGGGCGCGCCAGATTTGCACCCCCGCGCCCGGGTGGTAGAAGGTGTACATCAGGTCAGCGTTCATGCCGCCATCGTCCATAAACTCATGGGTCGGCGGGCTGGCGGCCGGGTTCCAGCGCATGCGCAAAGTCGAGATGGTCTTGCCCTGCGCCAGATGGGCTTCGTCATTCACCACCGCCACGCTGCTCACCACGCCGTCAATCAGGGCCCCACTGACGGGGGTGATGTCCTGCCAGCGGACTGTGGCGTAAATCAGGTACTCGCTGGTGGCGTCCGGCGTGGCTTCCCAGGCGGGGGCAACCGCCAGCGTATTGGCATCGTTGCCGGTTATGCGGCGGCGCTGGCCGCGCCCCGCCCCATTGCGCAGCCACACCCAGGCTCCGGCCCAGGCATCCGGCGGCCAGTTCTGGCGCGTATCGGTCAGGGTATCGTCAGCGGCGCTGGTGGCGAGGCCGCGCCCGCCGTTGAGGTACAGGCGGCCGGGCTGGCCGTCGGCACGCGCTTCGGCGGCGTACAGGCTGCCTGCTAGGGTGAAGCAGTGCAGGCGGCGCGGCGGCCAGTCGGCGGTCAGGCGGTAAACCAGCCCGGCCGGGGCAGGTTGCCAATGGCTGCCCGCGGCGCGGCTTACGGCGGTGGCGGCAGCGGTCAGGCCGACCTGCCAGCCATCGCTGGCGGTATCGGCCGGGTCGGCGTAGAGCAGCAGGTGATAGCCGCCAGCGTCCAGCAGGCCGAGGGCGGGCAGGGGGATTGCGCGCCACTCGGCCTGGGTGCCGGGCAAATCACCCGCCGTGAGGGTTGCCAGCCCACCGGGCAGCGGCGCGCCGGGGCTGCCGGCGGCATCGGCACACAGAGCCAGGCGCAGCGGGCCGGGCTGGCCACGGCGGCGCAGCCAGAAATACACGCCGGTGTAGGTCGGCGCGCCCAGGGGTACGCTGAAGGCGGTGGCGAGGGCCTGCTGGTCGCCCAGCAGGCTGCCCCAGAGCAGCGCGCCAACCGCCGGTTGCAGGCTCGGCCGCAGACTCACGGCAAACTGCGCCAGCGGAGCCGCCTGCCAGCCCGGCGCGCCGTGAGTGAAGGCCGCCCGGCTGGCATGGAACTGGTCTGGCCCGCGCCCCAAGCCGCCCCGCGGCGCGCCCAGTTGCCAGATGAGCGGTGCGTGCGCGGCGGTCAATCCCATGCCGCGGCTCCACTCATCAGGCTGCGGGCGCGCCGCCCGTCCAGCCGCGCGGGCTGCTGGTGCTGGGCCGCCAGTTTGCGCGCCCGCGCGTCTTCCCAGCGGGCAGCCAGGGCCGGGTCATTCGGCTGGCGCGCCGCCAGCCAGCGCAGGGCCTGTTCGGCCCCGGCGGCCACGGCCAAATCCGGCGCGATGGACGCCAGCACCACATCCGCAGGCAAAGCCAGGCGCGGGTGCGGGGCGCGGCCGGTGAGGCGCAACGGGCGGCCGGCCGGAAGACTCTGATGGATGGTGAGCGACCCGGCCGAAGCGATCCAGGCGCGTAGCGGCTGCCAGCCGCCATTCGGCAGGCCGAGCGCCACGCCCGTCAGGCGGCCGATGCTCGGCGGCAGGGCGTAGGCGGCCGCGCCGCTGGTCAGGCTTTCGCTATCGTGGATTTCGATTTCACCCAGCGATTGCAATCCGGCATTCGCCAGTTCAGCCAGCGCGCCCAGCGGCAGGTCAGGGGCAGCCAGGCCGAGGGTGTCCCCGGCAGCAATGGCGGCGCTGAAGGCGGGCAGCACGCTGAACTGGCCGAGTTGGGCGCGGTAACCGCGGATGGGCGCCCACTCGCCCTGCGGGGCGGCCCCGCCCGCCGCCAGCACAAACAACGTGCCGCCGCGCCACTCGTGGTCACGGCCGTGGCCGGCGCGGGCGGCGTCTTCGGCCATGCTCTCGCTGCCATCGCTGGCGGTGAAGACCGTCAGCAGGCCGAGGGCGGCGGCAATGTCTTTCAGGAGGTCAAAGAAGGTGTAGGTCATGGTGTCCCCGTTTGGATAC
>CAZEQN010000049.1:11274-13908 GCA_964514335.1 uncultured Anaerolineaceae bacterium | reverse complement strand
GCGACAGATGGCCGCAATAATTTTTTCTGTATAGTTCGGCAGATTTTCAAGCAGTTCCGGGCGGCTGGCCGTGATGCGCCTGGTTTTCGTACCCATCGCTCGGCGCACGTTCAGTCGTCTCAAAACCCTATCCGCTACCTGCTCGCTAAACGCCCGGAAAGTCGTCCATTTCCCGCCTACCAGCGAATACACCGGAAAACCCGTCTCGCCTGTCGGTTCTGCAATGGCAATCTGATGGTCGCGCGAAATCTGCCCGGTGCGCGCATCTGGCGTACGCGGCAAAGGCCGCACGCCGGAAAATCGAAACACGATCTGACTCTCCTGTACGGGTATTTCCGGGAATACCCGCGCCACCATTCCCAGCAAATACTCTGTTTCTTCCGGCGTACAGCGCGCTTCATCCGGGTTTTCAATGCGTAAGTCCGTTGTGCCAATCAGCGTCCGTTCCCCCAGCGGGCACAGCAAAACAATCCGGCCATCCGAGTTTTCAAAGAAAAACTCGCGCCCCCCCAGGGCAGCCAGCAACGCCGGGTTGTCCAGCACCAGGTGCGAGCCTTTCGTCCCCCCAATCAGCGTACTGGGCTGGCCCAGCGCCGCATTCACTGCATCAATCCATGCCCCTGCCGCATTCACCACCAGGCGCGGCCGCACCGCCAATGATTCTCCCGTTATCTGGTCCTGCAGTAGTACCAGCCCATTCTCCGCGCCCACCACTGCCAGATAGTTGAGCGCCTGTACGCCGGGGCTGCCCATGCCGTCCAGCAACACATCCCAACACAGCCGCTCGGGGTGCAGCATAAAAGCATCCCAGTACTCCGCCGCCCCAATCGCGGCCGGGTGCAACGCCGGGAAGGCCGCTCGCGCCGTCCGTTTGCCATAATACCTATGACGCGGCGTAACCCGCCCCGGCCCCACCAGCGCATCATACAACCACAACCCAACCCGAATCACCAGCGCCCCGCGTTCAGCGGGGCGTTGTCGCAGGCCCAGAAATTTGAGCGGGGCATTCAACGCGCCGGAAAAGTACTTGAAAATCGGTATGACTGTGGGTAACGGTTTGACATGTTCCGGCGCATATTGCAATAAACGATTGCGCTCCTGCACTGCTTCCCGCACCAGCCGGAACTCGCCGTTTTCCAGATAGCGCACCCCCCCATGCACCATATGGCTGCTGGCTGCGCTGGCCCCACCGCAAAAATCCCCACGTTCTACCAGCAAGGCCTTTACGCCCTGTAATGCCAGTTCGCGCCACACCCCTACGCCATTGATTCCCCCGCCAATGACCAGAACATCCAGTTTAGGGCTCCGCCGAATTTCTACCAGAATTGCCTGTCGGTCTATCATGCCTTGATTCTATCGCAACAAAAAACGAGACCCGCAGATACGGATCTCGTTGTGCGGGTCTTAAAAGTCAGTGACGAGGGAGGGACTCGAACCCTCAACCAATGGCTTATGAGTCCATTGCTCTGCCGATTGAGCTACCTCGTCGTATAACTCGCAAAGTCTACCGCGCCGCCTCTTTTTTGTCAACAATCCGCCTTCTGCTTGACGAATTAGGGTGGCTGTGCTAAATTATTCGGGTGCACAGCGCGGGCTTTTCGCGCCTATATTGTATAATTCCTGGCAGGAGCACTGCATTGTCAACATCACGAACCCAAAAACTGGTGGACCGCCTTCGCGACATGCAGGCCTCTTCCTCCGATATTGAAGGCTCGGCCATCGTCAGTGTAGATGGCCTTAGTATTGCTTCAGCCCTGCACCAGGGAATTGAGGAAGACCGCGTCTCGGCCATGTCTGCCGCAATGCTCTCCCTCGGTGAACGCATTGCCTCCGAACTCGGGCGCGGCGTACTGGACCAGGTCTATATTAAAGGCGAAAAAGGCTACGTCCTGCTCATGGCTGTAGGGGAAGAAGCCGTACTGACGATTATGGCCCGCAAAGAAGCCAAGCTCGGTCTGATTCTGCTGGAAATGAAACGCGCCGTTGTTGAACTGGCCAAGTTAATCTGAGGCAGAGCCAATTTCCATGGAGCGCATCGAAAACAGCGGACTGTACTACCCCAATCGCTTTGCCATGATTACTCTGGAAGCGTTGGAAGAGGTCATGGGCAAAAATGGCCTCAATGCCATTCTCAATCTTGCCCACCTCCCCAACCTGATTGATAATTACCCGCCCACCAATCTCGAAAAAGAGTTTGATTTTGCCCATTATTCCATGACCAATCTGGCTCTGGAAGAAATGTATGGTCCGCGCGGCGGCCGCGGCCTCGCGCTGCGGGCCGGGCGCGCCACCTTTTCAGATGCCCTGCGCGGTTTTGGCGCAATGGCCGGCGCCGGCGACCTGGCCTTCAAAGTTCTTCCACTCGGTGCCAAACTGAAAATCGGCCTGAACGCCATGGCCCAGATTTTCTCCCAGATTAGCGATCAACATTCTACAGTGGAAGAGTTTGATACCGAATTCCACTATGTCATTCACCAGTGCCCCGTCTGCTATGGCCGCACAGGCGAGGACAAGCCCGTGTGCTTCATCGCCGCCGGCCTCCTGCAGGAAGGCCTCAAATGGCTATCCGGCGGCAGCGAATTCCGCGTCAATGAATCTGAATGCAAAGCCATGGGGGCGCCAGTTTGCCGCTTT
>CAZEQN010000049.1:0-11264 GCA_964514335.1 uncultured Anaerolineaceae bacterium | reverse complement strand
AAAGAGCCTATTTCCTAGACTCCCATCATTCGGCCTCACCTGCCAATGAAATCCTTACCCTCGCCATGGACAAGCCGCTGGCCGCTTCAAGCATCCTGAAACACTCTCTGACTTCCTATGCGCCTGACCATCGTCCTGCCCACCTTCAATGAACGCGAAAACCTGCGCCAGTTGGTTCCGGCGCTGTTTGCCCTGCCATTGGACCTCTCTCTGTTAATAGTGGACGACAACAGCCCGGATGGCACCGGCCAGGCCGCCGAGGAACTCGCCCTGCAATACCCAAATCGGATGGCCGTCCTGCACCGAACAGAAGCTCGCGGTCTGGGCAGCGCCTACCGGGCTGGCTTCCAACAGGCCTTACAGGGAAGTGCAGACGTCATCGGCCAAATGGATTGTGATTTCAGTCATCCGCCTGCCCGCCTGCCGGAAATGATGGCGCGGTTGGAAAACTGTGACATCGTCATTGGCAGCCGCTACGTAACCGGCGGCTCGGTGGACCATCAATGGCCACTCTGGCGTAAAGGCCTCTCCCGCTGGGGTAATTTTTACGGCCGTACCATTCTCGGGTTACCCATGCGGGATGTCACCGGCGGCTTCCGGCTCTGGCGCCGCGCTGCGCTTGCCAGCCTGCCAATGCAGGACATTCGCTCCAGCGGCTATGTTTTTCTGATTGAAATGGCGTATGTGGCCCACAAAATGGGCTATACGTTTTGCGAAACCCCAATTCATTTCGCAGACCGCACCTGGGGTGTTTCCAAAATGAATTGGCGCGTACAATTTGAGGCCGCCTGGCGCGTCTGGTGGGTGCGAAATGCGCACCGCAACCTTCGCCCCCCGTCCAGCCTAGTCTAAAGTCTTAACCAATCTCAACAAGTCCTGCCATTCTGAAATATGCAGTGTCTGGGCACGCCGGGTCGGGTCAATCCCTGCTTGCACCAGCAGCGTCTCTGCTTTCTCCTTTGTCCACCCCATCCCTCCAGCCAGACTGTTGCGCAAATTTTTACGCTTCTGGCTGAAACCGGATTTCAACAAACTAAAAAATATCGAGATGTCCTCTCCCGGAATAAGTGGTTCGGGATACAGGCCAATCGCTACCACCGCGCTTTCCACCTGCGGCGCCGGATAAAATGCCCTGGCCGGAATTCCTCCACGCAGGCGCGGCTCGCCATAAATTTGCACACTCAAGGAAAGCAGACTGTGCTCCCCCGGACCAGCGCAAATTCTCTCTGCCACTTCTCGTTGCACAGTCAGTGTAATGCTGCGCGGCCGGCGGGTAGCCGCCAGCAAATGCCGTATCACTGCGGATGTGATGTAATAGGGGATATTGGCAACCACCACATAACCCTGTGCATCCACAATTTCGTCAATCACCACATCCAGAATATCCGCCTGCAACACCTCTACATTCGAATGCGGCCGCAATACATCCTGCAACGCGGGCAGCAGTCGCCCATCCAGCTCCACCGCCACGACCCGCCGGGCCGACAAAGCAAGGTAACGCGTCAGGCTCCCCAGCCCCGGCCCAATTTCCAGAACCGTATCCGTATTCCCCACCCCGGAAATTTCAACAATTCGCTGCAACGCCGACTCCTGCACCAGAAAATTCTGCCCCAGGCGCTTATCCGGCCGCAGGCCGTACTGCTTGAGAATCTGCGGCACATTCAGCGGAGCCAGATGTATCGCCATTACGGTAGCACCCACAAGATAGTGTCTTCCGGCGGCACCGGTGTCAGAAAGTAAAGGGTTACATACTGGTGCCAGGGCACATATTCAGCGTCCGGGTAGCCGAGGTCAATCCAATGCCGGTCTGAAAACCCACCGCCGATATCGGCAACGGTGCCAATGCCATACCCGGGAACATAATAAGACCAGCCTGCCAGGCTACGATACCAGGAACGAATAACCGCGATATGCCCCTTTCGCAACGGCGCGCCGCTATAGGTTATTCCATAATTTGGGGCAGTCACCGGAGTGCCCGCATTCGCTGGCGCATAAGAAGTAGCATACACCTCTATCGCCCGCCAGTATTCAATTGTTCCATCCGGCGTATCCAGCGTCCGAATGGTGATTTTGGTTCCATAGCCCTGAATACGCGGCACGGCCTCGCGCGCCACCCAGGAATCTTCAACTGTTCGGCTTACTTCCTGTCCATCTTCATAGCGTATCCGTACCCGCTCCGCCTGCACGCCAAATTCACCCGGCTGGATTATCTGAAGCGTGTCAATATCCACCTCTGGCAGGGGTTGGAGTTCTGTTGCAAATGGCAACAGGTTTTGCTGCACGACCACATCTTCCCGCACCCGTACAACCCGGATTTGTCCATCCGCGGGCAGGGGTGTGGCCGCATCCGGAATGCTGTAATCCAGCCCCAGCAGGGCCACGCCCGCCGCTGCGAGCGCATCGCCTACGGTATTTCCTGCCACTACAGTCCGTAGTTCACCCCCATCCACCCCAATCACTACCGGACGGCCCGGCGCAAGCAGAACTAAAGAATTCTCCGTGAGCAAACTGCCGGCCAGCGGCGAAACGCTATCGGTCTGATTCAATGGAATCTCATTTTGGGCCAGAGCCGCGGCAACAATCGGCCCCGCCCCCAACAAATTCCGCTCGCCATTCGAATCCCCCAGAGTAAAAGCCAGCCCCGGGCGTAACTCCAAAGAAAAGGCTGGGGCGCCTGCCAGCGCAACCCCCGGGTCAATTGGCAGCCCATTGGCCAACACCACATCATCGGCAAACAATGCCAGCCCCAACTCTGCCAGGATATTCGCGGGAATTTTTTCAGCCGTCACGTGCTCCAATATCGCCCCCGGCAAATACACCCGCACCGGCGCCGCCTGGCTTATTCGAATCAGGAGATTGTTGCGCACAAACTCGGATCGCGCCGGAATCACTCGGTCAGTATCAGAGAGTTCAAATCCTGTGGATTTCAGTGCGTTTTCAATGGAGCCAATCCACACTCGCTGGGAGGTCGGAGGGGTGTTGTCTATGGCTATCCACACCTCGACCCGCAAGAAATACCAGCCAGCCAGAATGCCCCCAACCATCATTAACACCGCGGACAAGACCGGCAAGCGTAAAAGGTGCGTCTTTAGCTTATCCATAATCAGGGAAAAAGAATCGCCCAGGCAGGCACCCCGGCGGCACCCAAAACATCTCGCTTATCGCTGCTTCCTTTCGGATCTGACGAGGTTCACAAGGTTTTGCCGCGCCGGACCCACCCGGGCGTTGGGTAGCATACCGCAGGCCGCGCGCCATGTCAATGGGAGGGCGTTTCAGGCGGTTCCGCCCTGCTCTGGAGGCCGGCCACCCATACCCCGCCAAAGATAGTCACCAGCAGAACGATAGCCGCCAACACCAATGGTATCGAGCTGCCCTGTTCCTCCAGGCTCAAAGTCACCGGGGCTTCTGCCAGCCCGGTTTGCGAGCTTCCCTGCGGCAAACCCTGTGCGTAAGCAAGCACATCCGCAAAGTCCTGCAATGCCCAACCCAGGTTTTCACCGGCCGGCATCTGCGTATTCGCCTGCCCAAAGCGGGTTTTATGCAAAAAACGCCACGGGTCTGTCAGTGCAATATCGCCAATAAACATCGGCGCATTGGCGCTACCAAAATTCAAATCAGCGCCTTCTGCACCATGGCACGCTGCGCAACTTTCCACATACAGTATCGCGCCATTGGTTTTATCACCCAATGAAACGCCCGAACTGGGGTCAATGAGTAAGTCGGTATTTATCAAGCGGGTGCGCAAAAAGGCAATCAAATTACGGGTGCTGGCAGCATCCAGGTATTCACTAAAATTATGGTTCGGGTTGCGGGTGCCATCCAGCCAGGCCCGCAGTTCGCCTTCCGGCAGCCCCACCGTTTGAATAACGCCGGGAAAGCCCGTATAGCCCGGGCGTCCCGCGCCAAACGCGCCTTCTACGCCCTTGTAGTCCCAGCCATGGCAGGTGACACAACGCCAGGTAACGCCACCACTACGCTGATTCGCCGTTTGGGTGCTCCAGAGCGGCTGGTCGCCATCCGGTGGGTTCACATCCATAACGACATGCCACGCCTCATACACCTGCGCGCCGCGTACCGGGTCGCCGCTGGGCGGCTCCTGGGCCGCAACGGCCGCAGTCAAGAAGGCCAGCCAGAGCAGCGCAATACCAATTCGTGTCATCTTATACATCCGCGAAAGTATAACATTTACAAGAAACAGCCCCCTGCTCCGTCAAGGCGAGCAGAGGGCTGCATTCAAGTATTTGGGGTTTTCTAATTATCCGTCAGCGTCAGCAGGTATGCCACGATGTTATCAAGGTCAGCCGCCGGAATGATTTCGCCAAAATTCTGCGGCATGATGCCTTCAGCAAAACCTTCAACAACAACTTCATTCGGATTGAGAATGGAAGCCCGGATGTATTCTTCGGCCGAGGCATAGCCCTCCACCGTACCGGCCCGCGTCCCGATGCCATTCAGCACCGGCCCGGTAACCGCTTCGCTCAAGCCTTCAATGGTGTGGCAGCCGGTACAACCATACTGCACCATCGCCACTCGGCCCAGCGCAATCGGGTCGGTGCTATCTACCACAAACAGCGGTGTCGGCACAGCTTCCGGGTTGGCTGCCCACTCTTCAAAATTCATGATAAACGCCGCCACCGCTCGAATCTGATCATCGCGCAGCGGACCGCCAAATTTTTCAGACCAGGTCGGCATCACCGGCGGGCCCTGTCCTTCGCCCTGGTACAGACCGGGGCGGGTGCTGATCTGGCGGCCAGTGGTTACCACCGAGACAATGTAATCTTCCAGGCTTCCCTGCCAGCCCACCTCGGCAATGCGTCCTTCAAACAGTTCCGGGCACCGCAGGCACGGCGCCTTACCCGGCACACCCTGGGCATGGCTGCCATGGCAGGAGGTACAGTTGGTTTCGTAAACGCCAGCGCCAAACTCAATCTGGGAGGCCTGTTGCTGAACCTCATAGCGCGCCAGGCGGGCCGGCTCCTCGGAAGCCATCAAAATCAGGATGACTGAGCTGGCAATAATAAACAGTGTGCCGAGGGCAATCTCAAGGTGAATCCGTTTCATGGTGTTCTCTCGCTCCTCGGTTTAGTGTTCCCGCGCCCGTTCCCGGTGCAGGAAGTAATGCTTCACATAGGTCTTGGTATCGCCGCTTTCCACGTCAGTCCAGGAAACTTCCATTTCGATTCGGCGCAGGTCCGGGCCATAGTCTTCAATCAGCATAATCGCATGCAGGTCCGGCAACTTGCCTTCTTCCTCGGCCACCATCAAGCCATGCGAGTATTCTTCAAACACCTCAATCAGGTGCGCACAGCCAATGACCTGTTCACCGGTTTCGTGGTTTGTGTACGCAAAATCACTCGGGCACAAGTCATCCGGGCTGGTTTCACCCACCGTGTAAATTCCGGGCAGCAGTTCCTCAAACGGTGTTTCCCGCAGGATGCCCAGACCCTCTTCCGGGGCCAGGTCCTGAATGACACGCGTGGCCGGGGACGTTTCAATTCCATATTCCGGCAAACCCATATAGGAAAGCGCCAAAATAATGAAAATCCACAGGATGCCCCACGCAATCGCGAACGGACGTTTGCGAGCCAGACGGGCGGGTGTCCGGTCAATGTACGGGATGGCGAACAGAATGCCCACCACCACCGGCGGCACCACCAGGCCCATGATGAACTTGGAGTTCAACAACAAGCCCAGTTGTAATGGCGCCATACCAAAGCGAGTGACAATCGGATTAAGCAGGTTTTCCAAAATCTTGGCGGGGTCAATCTTCAACAGGCCTTGCAGCCACCAGAAATACCACGGCGCTTTTGTATCCAGCGGAGTAACCTGCGGGTTGGCGGGTGTTTCCAGCGGAGAGTTGAACATGTCAAAGTACACAATCACCAGCAGGGCCAGAATACCCACCGCCACCAGGAAGATTTCATGCGTCAGCAAATCCGGGATCAGGTCAATGCGCCGGTTGGCTTCTTTCTTCTTTTCTTCCGAAACATTGCCTTCTTCAATCACAGCCGGCATCGAAATGCCATGCTCGCGTGAAACTTTGTAGTAGTGAATGCTGATAATCAGTATCGCAATTAAGGGGAACAGCACTACATGGTTGAGATAAAAACGCAACAAACCGCCCGTGCCAATATCCGGCGCGCCGCGCATGATGATGTTCAACGCCGGGCCAACCACCGGGCCAGCATCCGTCATACTCGTGCCAACCGTAATAGCCCAGTAGCCCAGCTGATCCCAGGTAAGCAGGTAGCCCGTAAAAGAGAGCCAGGCCGTAATCGCCAGCAGGGCTACGCCCGTCAGCCAGGTAAAGGTGCGCTGGCCCTTGTAAGAGCCGGTAAAGTACGTCCGGAACAAATGCAACCAGGTGAACAGCACCATAGCTTCTGCGCCCAGGCGGTGCAAGTCACGGAACAACTCGCCCAAAAACACATTGCTCTCAATTTCCAGAATAGAGCCGTAGGCCTGGTCGGGGAAGGGGATGTAATAAATCATCAACACCAGACCGGTAATCAGTTCAACCATGAAGAAGAAGGTCGTGAACCACCCGAGACGGAAAGTATGTGTGAACCACGTTGCGCCCTGCGGGTAATAGCGCGGGCGCAGGTGGGCCACAAACGAGGTCGTAATGACCTTGTAACGCGGGTTCGGCTTTTCAGTCGGTGGGTCACCGCGCAATACCGCCCGCAACTCCTTAATGGAGAGACCGGCGGTAATAATGCGCACCCGCTCATCAATCATCTCAAAAATGCGCTTGCGCAGCTCAGCGCCGCGTGGGATTTGGCTCAACCGTTGACGTAATGAACTAATCATCTTCTCTACTCTCCAGGCACAGGGGGGTCTTCAGTCCAGGATACGCGCCAGAAAACGACGGTTAGGCGTGCGCCTCGCCAATAATCTTTGCGCCAGTATCCACCTGCACGATAGCATTCGGGTTATCGGGGATCGGCACCGGGCCGCCATCATCCGGCGTTACCGCCAGTTCTTCGCCGGTCTCGCCATCCACAATCCGAATCACAAACTTGTCCAGACTGCGCGGCGCCGGGCCGGAACGATAATCGCCATTGTATTCATACTGTGAGCCATGACAGGGGCAAATGAACTTCACTTCCTGGTCGCTCCAGCCGTACAAACAGCCGAGGTGAACGCACACTTTATACAGGGCATACAGGCCCTCATTGGTGCGGGTAATCCACATCTTGACTTTCGGGTAGTTTTCAGGCGAGGCGTTCACTTCCGGCAGGCTGGAAACCGGCCCATAAGTGAAAATACCGCCGAATTCGCCTTCCTTGAAGCGCGGGTAAGCAAACACGATTGTGTAGCCCCCCAATTGCAGGGTCAAGAAACCCAGCGAGGCCAGCCAGGCCAGGTTCAGAAACTCCCGGCGGTTTACGGTCAGGGCATCCGTGCCCGCGTCAACTGTGTCGCTCGAAGCGGTTGCTTCACTCATGCAAGCTACTCCTCATCTCCGTCTTGGAAAAATCTTTGCGGATTCTATCACAAGAGCAAAACCCAAACAAGTCAAATTGGGTCATAAAACCCCAAATCTGCCAGATTTTGCAGAATAAGTCCTTTGGCGATTCAGACAGGCTACGGTAGAAGCACTTCCCCCGTAAACGAAGCCCGGATAGTCAGGCCCACCCCAATCAACAACGCCGTTGCATGAATCAGAATCTCCGCCCGCCCGTCGCGGCTCTTGGTGAAAGCATAAGCCCCCGGTATCATCGCCGGGATCAGCACGCCATACAAGAGGTGAATCGTGCGCGCCGGCCGCAACCCGGCCACCCACAGGTAACCGCCGAGCAGTGCCTGGAAAATCACCAGCACCTCACCCACCACCAGCGCCCCGCGGAAGGCATCATTAATGCCTTCCTTGCGAAAAAATCGCCAGAAACCCCACAGCGCCAGCAGCAGGAAGTACATTCCCACCGTGTTTGCCAATCTCGCATGAATGAAAGAAGCCATCGCTTTTGCACTCCCGAACTAGAGAATAGCGGTATTGTACCCCGCTCTGAATTTCATTTCCTTTGCACAGTTATAATCTCCGCAAGTATTGTGAGGTTTTTTATGAAAGCAATCCTGCTCCACCAACATGGCGGCCCGGCAGCGCTGGCGTTTGGCGAGGTGGACGCCCCCACTCCCGGTCCCGGCGAGGTCCTCGTCCGCCTGCAGGCTGCGGCCCTCAATCGGCTCGACCTATGGGTGCGCAAGGGCTGGCCCGGCATCCAACTGGCCTACCCGCACATTCTCGGTTCAGATGGCGCCGGCGTCATTGCCGGGCTCGGCGCGGGCGTTTCCAACCTCGCCATTGACACACCCGTGGTCATCAATGCGAACATAAGTGACGGCACCTGCGAATTCTGCCTCGCCGGGCTGGATAACCAGTGCCGCAACTGGCATCTGCTGGGCGAGACCATTCCCGGTACGTATGCCGAGTACGTGACTGTCCCGGCCACCAATGTCCTGCCTGTACCGGCCGGCTTTGACCTGCACGCCGCCGCCGCCGCCGCCCTCGTGTATCAGACCGCCTGGCACTCCCTCATCGTCCGCGGTAACCTGCGCCCTGGCGAAAAAGTTCTGATTGTCGGTGCATCCGGCGGGGTAAACTCCGCCAGCATCCAGATTGCCCGCCTGGCCGGCGCCGAAGTTTACGTGGTCGGCGCCAACGCCGCCAAACTCGCCCTGGCCGAAGAACTCGGCGCCCAGCATCTCATTGACCGTTCACGCGAAGAAAACTGGTCAAAGTCGGTCTTCCAACTGACCGAAAAACGCGGCGTGGATGTGGTGGTTGATAACGTCGGCACCACCTACCCCCACAGCCTGCGCGCCCTGCGCAAGGGCGGCCGCCTGCTTACGGTTGGCAATACCGGCGCGCCAAAATTTGAGTTCGATAACCGCTACATGTTCGGCAAACACCTTAGCCTCATCGGCTCTACCATGGGAACCCACGCCGACTTTCGCACCGTGATGGCGCTGGTGTTTGCAGGCAAGCTCCAGCCCGTCATTGATCGCACCTATCCCTGGCAGGATTTTCAAACTGCCCATGCCCGCCTTGAGGCCGGTGACCAACTCGGCAAAATCACTCTCACCATTGACTGACCCCCAGAAGGAGCCACCCGATGAATGACCAACCCCCCGCCGCGATGACTATCGTCGAGTTTTTGGACGTATCAAAAACCGCCCGCGCCAGCATCGCCCGGCTATGGCTAACCCTCTCGCCGCAGGAAATGCAGGCCATTCCCGGCCCCCAGGCCGATTGGTCCGTCAAAGACCTCATTAGCCACCTGCTATGGTGGGAAAACTATGCCATCACCCGCCTGATGCTCTTGGCCGCCGGCGGCCAGGTAGCCGCCCTGCGTGATTTTGATGCCCTCAACCACCAGGTCTTTCTTGCCCACCGCGACCTGCCGCTGGACTGGGTGCTGCAGGAATGGGAGCGTAACTGGCAGCGGCTCGAAGCCTTTGCCCGCACTCATTCGGATACATCTTTCAACGATGCCAGCCACGACCCCCAGAACGAGCGCTCCCCCTACCGCCTGCTGGGCGGCAATACAGTCGGGCATTACATGGACCACCAGCCCGACCTTGAACAGTATGTAGCCAGCCTTGGAAAATAAATCCAGTCGTCCATTAATCGTAACGCTGCTGGCGGTCGGCGTGTTAATGTTTGCAGGTTATCAATTGAGCCGTGTACTTCTCATCAGCCTGAACCTGCCGCTCTTGCGGCAACTCGGCTTACCAGCCTACCTGCCGCCCCTGCTCATTCTGGCTGCCCTCGGGCAAATGCTTGGCGGTCTGGTAGTTGCCATCGGCTTTTGGCAAGGCCAGTCCAGGGTGAGTAAATATGCCCACTGGCTGATCGTATGGGCAATATTCGCCTACTGGTTTAACCGGCTCGTGCTGGCTGAAAACACCCTTGCCAACCATAACTGGGGCCTCATTCTGGGCCTGCAAATCTCCTTCTGGTTCGTGTATTTCAAAACACCTACTCTGCCAGAAACCCAAACTCATTTTGGAGCAAATCATGACCGATAATTCGAAAATTCAGGAACTCCGTGACCGCCGCGCCGAAGGCCGCCTGGGCGGTGGCCAGGACCGTATTGACGCCCAGCACAATCGCGGCCGTCTGACCGCCCGCGAGCGCATTGACCTGCTGCTGGACAAGGGTTCCTTCCGTGAACTGGATGCCTTCGTCACCCACCGCACGACTGACTTTGGCCTGGCTGACAAACAATACGCTGGCGACAGTGTCGTAACCGGTTGGGGCACGATTGATGGCCGCCTGATTTATGTCTACAGCCAGGACTTCACCGTATTCGGCGGCAGTCTCGGCGAAGTCCACGCTGAAAAAATCGTCAAGATTCAGGAAATGGCGCTGAAGAATGGCGCGCCCATTATTGGGTTGAATGACTCAGGTGGCGCTCGCATTCAGGAAGGCGTCATTTCACTGGGGGGTTATGCCGATATCTTCCTGCGTAACACCCTCTCCTCCGGTGTAATCCCCCAAATCAGCGCCATCATGGGGCCCTGCGCCGGTGGAGCGGTCTACTCTCCGGCCCTTACCGACTTCATCCTGATGGTCAAGAACTCATCCTACATGTTCGTCACCGGGCCGGAAGTCGTCAAAGCCGTTACCCACGAAGATGTCTCCTTTGAAGACCTCGGCGGCGCCAGCGTGCACGCCGAAGTCTCCGGTGTGTGCCACCTGACCGCAGATAGCGAAGCCGATGCCCTCTACATGACCCGTAAATTGTTGAGCTTCCTGCCCCAGAACAACATGGAAGATCCCCCCTTCAAACCCACCCGCGATGACCCCCTGCGCCGTGAAACCGCCCTGGATACCGTCATCCCGGATGACGCTGGCAAGCCCTATGATGTCAAAGACATCATCAGCCTGATTGTGGATGACCGCGAATTCTTTGAAATCCACGAAGCCTACGCCGCCAACATCGTCATTGGTTTTGCTCACCTCGGCGGCCATGCCATTGGCATCGTGGCTAACCAGCCCATGGTGCTGGCGGGCGTGCTGGATATTGATGCTTCCGAAAAAGCCGCCCGCTTCATTCGCCTGTGTGATGCCTTCAATATCCCCATCCTCACCCTTGAAGACGTACCCGGCTTCATGCCCGGCACCGCCCAGGAGCATGCCGGCATCATCCGTTCTGGCGCGAAACTCCTCTATGCCTACTGCGAAGCGACCGTACCTAAACTCACCATCATCACCCGCAAGGCCTACGGTGGCGCATACGATGTCATGAGCAGCAAGC
>CAZEQN010000048.1:0-13991 GCA_964514335.1 uncultured Anaerolineaceae bacterium | reverse complement strand
CATCCATATAGATGGTGCCGAGGGTGGCGATGAGAAAGCCGACCGTGGCCAGGGTGGCCGAGAGGCCATTCAGCCGCTGCGGGTTATTGTCCACTCCGAAGTTCTTCAAGCGTTGGTCAAAAATTTTGTTGATGCTCATGTCATTCTCCATTCGTAGAATTTTCAGATTCGGCGCTGGCGGCCGGGCGACCTTCGGCCTCCCAGTTGGCTAACGCCTGTTCAAAGGCGGCCCGCGCCTCAGCCGGGCTGAAACTCAAGCGGTCGGCTTCGACCGCATAGATTTGCGCCAGCCGGTTCAGACTGCGCTGGCGCAGGCGGGCGGTTTCTTCTACTGAAACGGGCTCCAGGATAAACGTGCCCCGTCCATGCTGGGTGGAGATGATGCCTTCTTCATCCATCAGGCGGTAGGCGCGTGCCACCGTATTGAAATTCACCCGCAGGTCGGCCGCCAATTGGCGCACGGTCGGCAGTTGATGGCCGGGCTTCAATTCCCCGGTAGCGATGGCATGCTTGATCTGGTCCATCAACTGGATGTAAATGGGGACGTGGGTGGTGAAGTCTATGTCAAAGTTCATCAGTTTCGTCCTATTTGTATCATTGTTTGTTTGTATGATTGTATCTGTGTTGGATTGTTTTGTCAAGCGCGCTCCCCCGCCCGAATTCGGGCCGTACGGGCGGGTAAAATCGGGTATCCTATAGCCGCAACGCCTATCCCACCCTTAGAAAGAATCAATCTGTGACTGACCCCTGGCATTCTTACAATGAATTTATGCTCACCGGCGAGGCCGAACGCTTCACCAAGCTCTTTGCCCGCTATGAACTCTTTAAGCAGGTGCTGGAACTGCCCGGCGATATCGTCGAGTGCGGCGTATTGAAAGGCACCGGCCTGTTCCTGTGGGCGCGTCTGCTGGAAATCTACTCGCCGCGTTCCAAGCGCAAGGTGGTGGGCTTTGACACCTTCGCCGGCTACCCGGCTGATACCAGCCTGGAAGTGGACCGCCAGACCGGGCAGGAATACAAGCGCCAGCAAATTCAGGACCCGGCCGATGTCAGCCGCGAGCGTTTGCTGCAAACCGCCGAATCGCTCGGTCTCTCGCACCGCATCGAACTGATTCCCGGCAACGCCACCCAGACCATTCCGCAGTATGTCGCCAGCCAGCCCGGTTTCCGCATCGCCCTGTTGGACCTGGACTTCGTGCTCTACGACCCCACCAAGACCGCCCTCGAAACTTTCTACCCGCTGGTGGTGCCGCGCGGCATCATCGTTTTTGATGA
This sequence comes from uncultured Anaerolineaceae bacterium, assembly GCA_964514335.1. Taxonomy (GTDB): domain Bacteria; phylum Chloroflexota; class Anaerolineae; order Anaerolineales; family UBA11579; genus SCUK01. The sequence goes on along the minus strand of CAZEQN010000048.1, from coordinate 12,716 downwards.
GTACGCCGTCTCCGGCATGGGCGAATCGGACGCGGTGGATGAGTACTTCAAGGACAAGTCGGTGGTCTTCAACCAGTTCACCTGGGCCGCCAGCCCGACCGCCTACTGCGTGAAGCCATGATCGATCAGGAAGCGAAACTCAAGCGCATCGCTGCCCTGGGCTTTGAATATGCGGCCCAGCCCAAAGAGCACCAAACCGCCTGCAACCTGTGCGGCGAAACTCGCCTGGTGGTCATCACCCATCATGACCGCTACGGCTACCCCGCCCCCGCCAATACCTGCTGGCGCTGCGGGCTGACCTTCATCAATCCGCGCATGACCGCCAGCGCCTATGAGGCCTTCTATGGCGGCACGTACCGCCCGCTGGTCAGCGCCTACCACGGCCGCGACATCAACGCCCAATCGATTCAGGCCGAGCAACTCACCTACACCATCGAGCGCGAGGCCTTCCTCACGCCTTTTCTGGCCAACCGCACCGTCCGCACCCTGCTGGATATCGGCGGCTCCACCGGCGTAGTAGCCGAGCGGCTGGCCCAGACCTATAACCTGACCGCCACCGTGCTGGACCCCTCGCCGGATGAACTGGAAGAAGCCCGCCGCCGCGGCCTGGAGACCATCACCGGCCTGGTGGAAGATGCCGACTTCGGCCAGCAGCAGTTTGACTTCGTCATCCTGTGCCAGACGATTGACCACCTGCTGGATATTCGCGGCACGCTGGCCAAAATCCGCCAGCTGCTGGCCCCCGAAGGTCTGTTCTTTGTGGACATCGTCGATTTCCGGGCCGCCTATCTGCGTCACTGGCGCATCAATGAAGCCCTCAAAATCGACCACCCCTATTATCTGACCGAAGGCACCGCCGAAGCCTACCTGGCGCGGGGCGGCTTTGACATCCTCGGCAAGGCCTATGCCGCCGACCATCTGCACATCTCCTACCTGTGCGCCGCCGGTACGCCGGACCCGGCCGCCCTGCCCAGCCCGGAAAGTGTGAACGAGCAACTGCGCGAAATCCGCACCGTCCAGAATACCGGCCATCGGTGGGCTTGACCATGAACGGCGCGCTGGGGCTCATCCCGGCCCGCGGTGGCTCCAAGGGCATTCCGGGCAAGAACATCCGCCCGCTGGCGGGTAAACCCCTGCTGGCCTACACCGCCGAAGCCGCCCAGGCCAGCGGGGTGCTGGACCGCCTGATTCTCTCTACCGACGCCGAAGACATTGCCGCTGTCGGCCGCGCCGCCGGGCTGGACGTGCCGTTTATGCGCCCACTCGAACTGGCTGCCGACGACACCCCGATGCTGGCCGTCATCCAGCATGCTTTGGCGCATCTCGCCAATGAGGGCTACACCCCGGAAATCATCGTGCTGCTCCAGCCCACTTCGCCCCTGCGCACCCCGCAACACATTCGCACCGCGGTAGCGGAACTACAGGCTCGCGGCGTGGATAGCGTGGCCAGCGTGGTGGCCGTACCGGCGGTGTACTCGCCCTACTATGTCATGAAAATCGAAAATGACCGCCTGCTAAACTTCCTGCCGGGCGGCCAGCAGTACACCCGCCGACAGGATGCCCCGCCGGCCTACTGCCGGGATGGCACGGTCTACGCCTTCTGGCGCAAAACGCTGGAAGAAAAAGGCAGCATTTACGGCGATGCCTGCTGGCCGCTGATTCTTCCGGAAGACGAATCCATCACCGTGGATACCCTCGCGGACTGGCAAAAGGCCGAGGAACGGCTTGCCCGCCCCTGAACGGGCCGGATAAATACATGAACAAATCTGTTGAGCCCGTCTACCGCACCGAAGAAAGCCGCGACCCGGCTGAAAAAGTCTTTGTCGTATCTTTTCCAAAATCCGGTCGCACCTGGTTGCGGGTACTGCTCTCGCGCTACAAGCAGCAACTACTGGGAATCGAAGATTTCCAACTCAAACTGCATGCCATCTATTCAGAAGGCCCGGTCGTCACTCCCCAATACATCTTTCACCATGCCCGGGCTTCGTACCATAAGGAGGAGACCGGGGCGCTTATTCGCACTCTGGATGCCCCCGGCTGGCTGCCGCTGCGGCCCCAGTACCCGTTTTCATTAGAGTATTGTCACGGTTCAAAGGTGGTTTTCATGCTGCGCGACCCGCGCGATGTGCTGGTTTCCTATTACCATCAGCTTTCCAAGCGTGAACAGCGGGCGAAGGTCCTCAGCATCGATAACTTTGCCCGCCGCCGCCTGCTCGGTATTCATCGGATTGTGGCCTACATGAACTTTATCGCCGCCCAGCAATCCCAGTTTGAGCATTGCCACATCTACTATGAAGACCTGCATCAGGATACCGCCGGCCAACTCTCGGCCATCCTCTCTTTCGCGGGCATTCCCGTCCAGCCGGATCTGGCAGCCGAAAGCGTGGCGTATGCCCGTTTTGAGAACATGCGCAAGATGGAGTTAAGCGGCAGCCAGGGCAACAAACTTCAGCCGACCGACAAACAGGATATCGATTCCTTCAAGACCCGCAAGGGCAAGGTCGGCTCCTACCGCGAAGAACTCTCACCCCGCACGGTGGATTTCATTAATTCTGTCATCGCCCGCGAACTTGATCCGTTTTTCGAGCGTTACCGCCAGCCGCGTGAAGGCTAATCCATGCGTCTCGGTGTAGTGATCCCGCGTGAACCCACCCTGAAGAACATGGGCGGCATTGTGGAAGCCGCCCTGGCGGCCGGCCACACTGTCATCGCTTTCTATCAGGCCGAGGCGCGCGGCGAGGCCAAATCCTACCAGAATCCCTCGCAGGCGATTGCACAGGCCTTCCGGGACCAACAGCCCGAACTCGTCCGTTACGCCCCTCAGGAACTGGCTCGTCTGGCGGCCGAGCGGCAACTGGATGCCCTGATTGTGCAGGAGGGGTACCATACCTTGAGCAATGCCGGCGCTCTGGGAGAACTGGCCACCCTGCGCCGCAACGGCACGGCCGTCTTCTCGCTCACTCATTTCTTTGAGGTCTCGCGCCTGCCGCTGGAGGCCCTCGACCATTTTGACCTGACTTTCTTCATGAGCGAGTTTGGCATCGAATTAATGTTTGACCTCAACGCCGCCACCCCGGCCGAGCGCGCCCACTACCGGCCGCGTATGGCCACCGCTGGTTCACCGACCTTTGACCAGCTGGCCGGGCTCGACCGGGCTGCCGCCCGCGCCTATTTCGGCCTGCCGCCTGACCGGCCGGTGGTGGTGCTGGCCGCACCGGTGCTCTCGCCTGTGACCCTGTGGCGCTGGGTGGTGTGGCGCGAACCTGCTTTGCGCACCCGCCTCAAACGCGCTATCAGCGCCCGCCGGCTGGACTTCCTGCCCCAGATTTTCAGCGGGCCGTCTTTCGAACGCTGCGTGGCGGCCGTGCGGGCCTTCTGCGACCGCCATAACGCCGTGCTGGTGGTCAAGTCGCGCCTTAAGCAGGACGATCCACCCTACCTGATTGCCGCCGCCGACCTGTATCTGGACGGGGCCGATGAAGAATATTATCCGCTTTTCACCATGTACCGCCTGCTGGCCGCCGCCGACCTGGTGGTGAGCGCCCAGAGCATGTCCTTGGTAGAAGCGGTGGCTGCCAACATCCCGGCGGTCAATATCCATGTGCCGTTCCGCGAAATCGATGAACCCAGCCGCAGCACCTACGCCCGCTACCTGGAAGTGCTGCTCGGCAGCGCCCCCAATAGCCTGATGAACACCCCCGGCTGCATGTGGAGCCAGCGCTGGCAGACCTTTCCACGCTGGCTGAACGGCAAAACGCTGGCCGACTTCCGGCTCAATTCAACCCGGGCCGAAGAGTACCGCCAGCATTATCTGGGCATGGACGCCACGCCCAGCAGCCAGCGCATCCTGAACATCATTCACGATTATCTGAACGCTTCTGCGGAGACCCGCCATGCGCATGTCTGAACTTGGCACTACCCCCGCTGACCACCGCCTGCGCTGGCGCAGTTGGCTGACCCCGCAACGGCTGTGGGACGAGGACTTTGCGCCGGTTTTTATCTGCGGCGCCTCCGGCAGCGGCACGACCCTCATCGCCAGCCTCTTACACCAGAATTATGAAGTCGGCCTGTACCTGAACGAGAGTGTGCGCATGTTGAACACCGGCCGCGACCTGTGGATGGACCGGGCGGATGAATACCCGGATGTAAACGCCTATTACAACGCCCTTTTCATCCCCGGTCACCGCCCCCCGGCGGCCATCCGCCGCCAGTTGTTGCGGCTGTACCGCCGCGAAACCATCTACCCCAAGACCAGCCCGGTGGTGATTGACAAAGGCCCCAATGCCCATCTGGTACGGTTTGAGTGGCTACGGGCCGCCTTTCCGAGCGCCCACTTTGTGTTCCTCTTCCGCCAACCGGTTGAATCGGTGGAAGGCCTGCGCCGCAAATGGAAGCAGGTTTTTGGCGGCTCACCCCTCACTGACCTGTGTGATTTCTGGCTCAACCTGCATGAACGCTTTCTGGAAGATTCGGCGGACTACCGCGGGCAGGTGTATCCGCTGGCCTACGACACGCTGGTCGCTGACCCGTCCGCCAGCCTGGCCCGGGTGGCGGCCTTTGCCAACCTCACGCCCCGCGCCGCGCCGCTGCCGCTGCCAGACCGCCCGGCCAAACCCGGCAAGGGCCTGCGCAATGTGGTGGATGGCAATATCGTGGTGATGCCTGCTGCCCACCAGCGCGTGGAATCCAGCCTGACGCCGGAAGAAGAGCGCCTGGTCGCCGAACGCCTGCTACCGGCCTACACTCGTTACAAACAACTCGAAGCCGCCTATCAGACCCACCAGCCCCAGCCATGAACCGCAAGCCGCGCATCGCCTTTCTGCTGCAAATGTTCGGCGTGGGTGGCATGCCGCAATGGCTGTATCGCCTCGCCACCAGTCTGCGCGACGAGTTTGATTTCTATTTCATCGCCACCCACTCGGACTACATCCTGCCGGAATACCGGGCCGTCGCCCACACCGCCCACCTGCCCGCCAGCCAATGGCGGCTGGCGGCCTGGCTGGCGCGCCACCAGATTGACCTGGTACAGTTCGCCAACCTGCGCCTGTATGCGGATGCCGCCCGGCTGGCCGGCGTCCCGGCGATTGTGGAACGCACCGATGGCCTGCGCAACGGAGCCGCCCTGGGGCCAAAGCATGGGTTGGCGGCGGTGGTCGCCAGCACCCAGGGCACCGTTCCGCACATTGCGCGCCTGATAGACCGCCAGAAAATTCACCTGATTTACAACGGCATTGACCGCGCCCGTTACCAGCAGGCTGCACCGGAGCGTTTTGGCTTTGCGGCTGAAGATGTGCTGATTGGCCGGACCTCCCGGCTGGCCGGCGGCAAGAACATTTCACTGCTGATTCAGGCGATACTGCGCCTGCGGACCGAGCCGCGCCACCAGCATGTGCGGCTGGTCATCTGCGGCGGCGATACCACCGAGCGCGGCGCGCCGCCGCTGCTGGCGGCCCTGCAGGCCGAGGCCGCCCCGCTGGGCGGCAGTGTCGTTTTTACCGGCGAAGTCGCCGACCCGGCCGCCATCACCGCTGGCTACGACATCGCCACCTGCACCTCGCGCCCGGAAAACGAGGGCATCCCGAATTCGCTGCTGGAAGGCATGGCGGCTGGCAAGCCGCTGGTCTCCACCGCCGTGGGCGACATCCCCGAGGTCCTCACCGAGGGCGAAAACGGCCTGCTGGTTCCCAGCGACGATTTGCCCGCCCTCACCGAAGCCCTGGCACGCCTGATTGCCGACCCGGCCCTGCGCCAGCAGATGGGCGCCGCCGGGCAGGCCCGCATCGCCCGTGACTTTGACCTGGCGACCCAGGCCGAGAAATACGCCGTTCTCTACCGCCAGTTGCTGGCCCACTATGGCCGCTGGCCGCGCCGTCCATGGCAATAAACACCGTCCTGCCGCGCCGTTTTTACAACCGCCCCACGCTGGAGGTCGCCCGCGACCTGCTGGGGGCGCGCCTGGTGCGGGTGGAGAACGGCCAGCGCATCAGCGGCCTCATCGTGGAAACCGAAGCCTACTGCGGTGAAACCGACCTCGGTTGCCACGCCAAGGCCGGCCTCACAAAGCGTACTGCGCCCATGTATGGCCCGCCCGGCCATGCCTATGTGTATTTCACGTACGGCAATCACTGGCTGTTCAATGTGGTCACCCGCCCGCAAGGCGAACCGGAAGCAGTTCTCATTCGAGCCATTCTGCCGCTGGAGGGAATCGATGTAATCAAAGAGCGGCGCGGCCAGCAGCCGCGCCAACGCTGGACGGACGGCCCCGGCAAACTCGCCCAGGCCCTCGGCATCGATGGCCGCCTGAACACCCACGACCTCACCGCCCCGGTGGCCGAAGTCTTCATCGAACGCAGCCGCCCGCTGCCAGATGCCTTCGTAACCACCACGCCCCGCATCGGGTTATATACTGTGCCGGAGCCCTGGAAGAGCATTCCCTGGCGCTTTCTGGCGACGCTGCCGGAAAACTTCACAGTAGAATAAGCCCGCACAATCGCAAGTCAGACCGACCCACAAGGAGCACGTATGAAACTCTTGGAAGGAAAAAACGCCCTCGTTTTTGGCGTGGCCAATAACCGCTCGATTGCCTGGGGCATCACCCAGGCCTTTCACGAACATGGCGCAAAGGTCGGCATTTCCTATGCCGGCGAGATGATGGAAAAACGCGCCCGCCCGCTGGGTGAATCGCTCGGGCTGGACTTCATCGAGCCCTGCGATGTCGCCAGCGATGCCGAGATTGAGGCGGTGGCCGCCAAAGCCAAAGCCCATTTCGGCCAGATTGACATCCTCGTGCATGCCATCGCCTTTGCCCCGCGCGAAGAACTGACCGGCGCCTTTTACACCACCAGCCGGGCCGGCTTCGCCACTGCTCTCGACATCAGCGTGTATTCTTTCATTGCGCTGGCGCGCGCCTTCCAGCCTCTGCTGCGGCCGGGCGGTTCGATGATGACCCTCTCCTACTACGCCGCCGAGAAGGTGGTACCGAATTACAACGTGATGGCCATCGCCAAGGCGGCCCTCGAGAACACCACCCGTTATCTGGCGCGCGACTTCGGCCCGCAGGGCGTGCGCGTCAATGCCATCTCGGCCGGCCCCATCCGCACCCTGGCAGCGGCGGGTGTGGGCGGCTTCCGCGACCTGTACAAGCGCTTTGCCGAGGTTTCGCCCATGCGCCAGGAAATCACGATTGAGGATGTCGGTGGCACGGCGGTTTACCTCGCCTCTGACCTCTCGGCCAAGACGACGGGCGAAATCATCTTTGTAGATGGCGGCTTCAACATCGTCGCCATTGCGGATGACATCGTTAGCGACGACAGCGCCGAATAATACAGCCCGCTAATTGCGCCGGGGCATGGCGGGGGGCCATGCCCCGGTTTCTGTACTAGAATAGGGGGAATCGGAATGAGGAACTCGCATGTTTCGTAAACGCACAGACGCACAAACAACCACCGCCGCCCCAGCCGCCCCGCCGGAACGCATCACCTCCGTACTGGGCGATGGCGTGGTCTTCCTCGGCAAAATCAGCGGGCGCGGCGGCGTGCGCATTGAAGGCGCGTTTGAAGGCGAAATCGCCCTCAACGGCACGCTGGTGGTTGGCACTACCGGGCGCGTAACCTGCCCGCATTTGCAGGCCCAGACCGTCATTGTGGCCGGCGCCCTGCGGGGCGATATCACCGCCGAAAAAGTCGAAATCCGCAGCACCGGCCGGGTGTGGGGCAATGTGACCACCGTAGCCTTCTCCACCGAGGAAGGCGCCTTTCTGCGCGGCCAGATTCAAATGGAAGAGCAGGTGCAGCTCGACCTGCCTGAAACTGGAGATGCCAGCGTGGAGGCCCCGCCCCCGCTGGATGAAACTGCCCCGTCTGTATAAAAAACAAGGCCTGCTTTCCAGCAGGCCTTGTTTTTTATCGGACCGTGCGGTTATTGCTGGGCAAGCACAATCGTCAGGCCAGTGCCACTGGCCGCCGGCCCTGCAAACAGGGTGACGATGACCCCGGTGCTGCTGCTGAAGGTCAGCGTACCGACTGGCGGAAAGACGGTTTCATCCGTCAGGGTATACCCCAACGCGGCCATTTCAGTCTTGTAGAACTCAATGGCCACATCCAGGGTCATATCAGTATCATAGGTCATCAGGCCCGGCAGGCTGGTCAGGTTACGGGCATCCGGCAGGGTCGGGTACGGGGCGGCACCCTCTGCGCCGGGCGGCGGGCAGTCTGCCGGGGGTTGGATATCGAACGGCTGGCTGGCCGGGATGACATCCCACTGGTAGCGCACATCGCCCTCAAAGGTTCGGTCATTGGTCAGCACTTCGCTCACCCCGCGGCCGTTTAACACCAACCGGATAATGGCCCCGTCGGTCTGGCTGATGTACAACGCGCCCTCTTCCAGGCTGCGGACTTCGCCGCCTGCCACAGTCGTGAGGTCCACGTTATCCATCGTGATGGCGTAATGGTCGGTCACCACGCCGTTAATCGTTACGCCGGTCTCTACCCGCTGGGCGGTGCCGTGCAACAGCCCACCGGTGTCCATCATCGCATTGTAGGGGTTATCCTGTTCGGGGTTGCCGGTCACGATGCAGCCGAAGGAAGGCGAGTAGAGATAGTCGGTCTCTTCGATATCGGCCACTTCCAGCCATTCCAATCCACCGGCAATCGAGAGGTCGTTGGGCTCAAAGCGGAAATAGGAGCGCGGCGGCAGCTGGTTGCGCTGTCCGCTGACCAGTACCTGCCGGAAATATTGACTCCCATCCGGGTTGGTAGCGGTGAAATTAAAATCCATGCGGACTTCGTAAGCCGGGCTGCTGGTTTCTTCATACAACGCCGGGTCGTCCAGGTTGAGTTGCTGCGGGTTGGGCGAATCTCCGCCGGTTGCCGCGGGTGCGCCGCCAGACTCGCCACTGGTATCCGTCCCGGTGGTCTCCCCACTACCCGGCAGAGACACGCCCGAACAGGCCAGCGCCGCCACGCCCAGGACCAGCAAAACCACAAACAAGCGCTTGTGCATTGAATCCTCCTTCAAGGAACAGGGCCAAAGTTGTATCTCCCGCCACCCAAAATTGTAGCACTTTTGTCTGCCCTAAACTCAACCGCCCAAAGGTACGGCTTTTTCTCAATTCGTACCCCCCTTGACACGCCCGCCCGCCGCGCATACACTTGCGAAACATTTTAAGGTCAAACTATTTTATGCCCACACACTTTAGCGGCTCTGAACGCGAAACCCTGGCCCTCAATACCTATATTAAACTGACCCGCGCCACCGAGTCCTTTCTCACGCGCCTGTACCCGGGCGGCCGCTACCACGGCCTCACCGGCAGCCAGTTCGGCACGCTGGAAGTGCTGTACCACCTCGGCCCGCTGTGCCAGGGAGAGATCGGCGCCAAGCTGCTCAAAAGCCCCGGCAATATGACCCTGGTCATTGACAACCTCGAGAAACGCAGCCTGATACGGCGGCAACGGGATACCCAGGACCGCCGCCAGATTACCATCCACCTGACCGCCGAAGGCCAGGCCCTGATGGCCGAAATTTTCCCCCGGCATGTTGCCGACCTGGTGGAGATGTTCAGCGTATTGACCCCGGAAGAACAGGGCGTACTGGGCGACCTGATGAAGAAGTTGGGGCAGGCCTGCGAATCACCGGCCGCCGCGCAGGATGCGCCGGGGTAAACCTGTCCCATCGTACAGTCCGCAGAACTCTCTTTTTTTGTATAATTAGTTCAATATCAAACTATTCACTATCAAAAGAGAGGTTTCACCGTATGGACATCGCATTGCTTATCGGTCGGATTTTGTTTGGCGGGTACTTCATCTTGATGGCCCTCAACCACCTGGCGCTCGCGCGCCAACCCATGACCCAGTACGCCCAGGCCAAAAAGGTGCCGGCGGCCAGCCTGCTGGTACCGGCAGCGGGTCTGTTGCTGCTCGTAGGCGGCCTGGCAATCGCCACCGGCCTGTACCCCTGGCTTGGCGCGCTGGCGCTGGTGGCCTTCCTCATCCCGGTTACTTTCATGATGCACGATTTCTGGAATCTGAAAGACCCCGGCGAGAAAATGGGGCAGATGACCAACTTCATGAAGAACATCGCCCTGCTGGGCGCCAGCCTGATGGTGCTGGGCTTAAGCGGTAGCTGGCCGTTGAGCCTCGGCTAACGCGACGGATACCTGTAGAATCTAAAAGACCGACCTGCAGATTAGCAGGTCGGTCTTTTTCTTTTGGATTCTGCTGGCTATTCCGGCAGGGGATTGCGCAATTCCACCGTGATCTTTATCGCCGTGCGCACCTTGCCGTCAATGTCCACATCCGAGAAGGCCGCGGTAAAAATCGTGTCCAGCCCATCTTCGGCCAGGTAGCCTTTGGCCAGCACCAGGGCTTTAACCGCCTGGTTGACGGCCCCGGCCCCAATTGCCTGCACTTCGGCGCGTTTGTTTTCGCGAAAAACGCCCGCGATGGCACCCGCCACCGCCGATGTGCGGGATGTGCCGGAGACCTTGATGACGTCCATGGGTGCGCTCCTCTGTTCGGTGCGATGTGCTACAGCGACCCGTGCCGGGGCATTTCACTTTCAAAAAGGCCAATTGTTGGAGTTATTGTACAGGATTTCGAATTTCGAATCAACGGGGGAAAATCCGCCTAAGTTGGCAAATCTTCCATCAGCACCCCAAACAACTGGGGCGGCTGGTGGCCGAGCCAGGTCAGGTAATTGGCCAGCTGGCTGCGGTGGTGGACTTCATGCTCCACGGTTGCCAGCAGGTAGCGCCAGCCGCTGGCGGCATGGCCGGTCTGCCCGACCCGTTTTTCGGTCAGCACGCTTTCCGGCTGGCTTTTCAGAAGGGCGACCCCTTGGGCATGGCAGGCATTCAGGTAGGCGGTAGCCGCCGCCATATCCGCTCCCAACTCTGGCGCATGCCCGGGATACTTCAGCGGTTCGCCCGCCACCAGCCGCCAGTTCATCAGTTGCACGCTGCCCAGATGCCGAACGATATCGCTGCAGGTGTATTCGCCCGGCGCCGGCGACCAATCCGCCAGAGTGGGCAGCACAGCCTCAATGAACAGGTGCGTCCGTTTGCGCACCCCCTCAAAGTACGCCAGGTAGTCTGTCAGGCTGGTAATCATTTCGCCAGCAACCGGCGCAACACCACTGTGCGCTCGCCAATCATATTCCCATAGGTTTGGGCCTGCCCCGCCCCGTTGTACATCGTGGCAAAGGCCACAAAGTCCTCATTGCGCAGGGCCGGCAGACCGCGGTTGTAGGGGTCATTCTCAATGAACTTGAACATCGCCAGCAATTGATGCCGGGCGCCGTGCTCGCGGTCGTTGAATGCGGCGAACATATCATTCACATGGGCATAGCCCACCCGCTTGAAGTTACTGCCCAGAATCTGCGGCGCGCCCATGCTGATGGACATACGGGCAGCGGCGGTGTGGAACCCGCTGCCGAATTCCAGCACCGCCCACTCTTTGAGCTGGTCGCCATGAAACGGCCGCCATTCCTCGGTTGTGGCTGTGCGGTAAAGATGGTCTTTCCAGCGCTGGGTGGCATTGAATTTAAAATGCTGGTCGTATTTGGCTTTGTTCTGCTTGCCCCAATAATCAAAAAACAGGTGATTCTCAAAACGCACAATCATGCGGTTGTTCGGGCCAAACGCCGCCCCGCCTGATTCGACTGAAACCACCGCCGCCAGAATGGCCGGGTCAATGCCATACTTTGGAGCCAGGGCGCTCAACAGCCCGCCGTAACGGTTCCAGGTTTGGGCGACCTGCTTTTCCACCGCCGTGGCGGTATCGGTCAGTTGTTTGGTCGGCTCCAGGGCCGCGCTTTCCGGGGCATCTGCAGGCAAGGCGGGGGGTTTTTGCACCGGCGGGGCGCTGTCTTCCTGCTTCACGACCTGCTGCACTTCGGCGGGGGGCGGTCCGCTCGGCACGCTGCTGGCTTCGGTGGCTAAATCCGGCGTGCTGCTGGTCCGGCCACGTGGCGGCTGGATCGCCCGGTATGAGATAAAACCCCGGGCGTTGTTAGCGGCTTCCACCAGCAACCAGGTCTTCTGCAGGTCCAACACCTGGACGGTCAGCCCGGCGGGCAATTGCCCCAGAACCTTGCTCTGGGAATTCGGTTGTTCATAAAGGGCGGTGGTCTGAAACAGGCGTCGGGAATAAACCGGCATGAAAACCTCTTTTGCGAGTGAATATGGACTGCTTTATTGTAGGAGGGCGTAGGCCGCATGTCAATTGCTTTGCCTGGGGTAGTTCTTTTAAAGGAATTCTCTTTATGTCTTGTGGAAAGTTAAGTTAATTAGTAGTACCAGTAGGGTCTGGGGATAAGTGGAGAACCTGTTTGAGCCGTGCGCTTTGTGCCATATTTACAGCACACGGTCACCCGCTGCCTGTATCTGGCGGCTGGGCGGGTACGTTTTCTCCCCAGCCGCCCTGTGCATGAAGAGCGCATAACATTTACCGCTCGCTGCTGCCTGGCTGGCCCTTTAGAAAATATGGGGTTCTCCAGTATTCAGCCCCCATATATAGGGGTTGGTCATTCCAGTCTTAAGTTGACCAATTCGGGGGTTTTCCCCAGTTATGCCCGGTTATCCACACAATACCTGCACTTATCCACACCTGCACCTGCAAACCTTGCAGAATTGTCAGGCTAAATACCGGGTGAGCGGCTTTTGAGGGCTTGACAAACGATTTTGATTAGACTACAATCTTTGTTAGATGATTGTCTAATAA
>CAZEQN010000047.1:8459-14070 GCA_964514335.1 uncultured Anaerolineaceae bacterium | reverse complement strand
CGTCACCTTCGTATGCTCCGCCAGCCCCAGGAACGGCCGCAGGAACTGCCCGGTGTACGAACCCTTCACCGCCGCCACCTGCTCCGGCGTCCCCTCGGCCACAATCTCGCCGCCGCGCCCGCCGCCCTCCGGCCCCAGGTCCACAATCCAGTCCGCCACCTTGATGATGTCCATGTTGTGCTCAATGATGAGCACGCTGTTGCCCTGGTCGGTCAGGCGGTGCAGCACGTCAATCAGCTTGTGCACATCCGCCGCGTGCAGCCCCACCGAAGGCTCGTCCAGAATGTAAATCGTTTGCCCGGTCGAGCGCCGCGAGAGTTCTTTCGCCAGCTTCACCCGCTGCGCCTCGCCGCCTGAAAGGGTCGTGGCCGGCTGCCCGATGCGAATGTAGCCCAGCCCCACATCCTGCAGCGTTTGCAGTTTGTCCACCATGTGCGGGAAGGCCGCAAACTCCTCCAATGCCCGGTCAATCGACAAATCCAGCACATCGGCGATGCTCATGTCCTTGAACTTCACCAGCAGCGTCTCGCGGTTATAGCGCGACCCGCCACACACCTCGCACGGCACATACACGTCCGGCAGGAACTGCATCTCGATCCGAATCTGGCCCTGGCCCTGGCACGATTCGCACCGCCCGCCCTTGACATTGAACGAGAACCGCCCCGGCTTGTAGCCGCGCATCTTGCTCTCCGGCAATTCGGTAAACAGGGCGCGGATGTGGTCAAAAAGACCGGTGTACGTCCCCGGGTTGGAGCGCGGCGTGCGCCCAATCGGCGACTGGTCGATGTTGATAATCTTGTCCAGGTGTTCCAGCCCGTCAATGCCGTCATGGTCGCCGGGGATTGTGCGCGCCTTGTTCAACGCCCGCGCCAGGGCTTTGTACAGGATTTCATTCATCAGGGTCGACTTGCCCGAGCCGGATACGCCCGTCAGGCACACCAGCATCCCCAGCGGCAGGGTCACCGTCAGTTCTTTCAGGTTGTGCTGGCGCGCCCCCCGCACCGTGAGTTTGTGGCCGTTGCCCGGCCGCCGTTCCTTCGGCACCGGAATCGCCTTGCGCCCGGAGAGGTAGGCGCCGGTCAGCGATTTTTTGTTCGCCAGAATCGCCTCCACCGGCCCCTCGGCCACCAGCGTGCCGCCGTGCTCGCCCGCCCCCGGCCCCAGGTCCACTATCCAGTCCGCCGAGCGGATGGTCTCATCGTCATGCTCCACCACCAGCACCGTATTGCCGAGGTCGCGCAGGCCAATCAGGGTGTTCAGCAGGCGCTCGTTGTCGCGGGCGTGCAGGCCAATCGAAGGTTCGTCCAGCACATACAGCACGCCCCGCAGCCGCGAGCCAATCTGGGTCGCCAGCCGGATGCGCTGCGCCTCGCCGCCCGAAAGCGACCCGGCCGTGCGGCTCAAGGTCAGGTACTCCAGCCCGACATCCACCATGAATTGCAGGCGTTCCATGAATTCCTTCATGATGCGCTCGGCGATGATGCGGTCGCGCTCGCTCAACGGCGATTTTTTGGCGTTCAGGCCCCGCGCCCAATCCAGCGTATCGCCTACCGGCCAGTCGGTGACATTCAGGATGTTGTGCCCTTGAATCGTGACCGCCAGCGCCTCTTTGCGCAGGCGCGCCCCGTTGCAGGCCGGGCAGGCGCGGTCGTTCATGTATTCCATGATGCGCTCGCGCATGTACTGCGAGTTGGTCTCGCGGAAACGCCGCTCCAGGTTCGGGATCACGCCCTCATAGGCGGCGTGGAAGGTGCTGATTTTGCCGCTTTTGCGCGTGTAGCGCACCGTCACTTCCTTGCCGCGCGTCCCGTACAGCACCATATCCAGTTGCTTCTCGGTCAGGCTCTCGATGGGCGCGTCCATGTCAATCCCGTATTCTTCGCACGCCCCCACCAGCATTTGCCAGTAGTACCCGCCGAACTCGCGCGGCCCGCCCCATTCGCCGGCCTGAATCGCGCCTTCGCTGATGGACAGCGAGCGGTCGGGCATAATCAGCTGCGGGTCGATTTCCAGCTTGGTGCCAATCCCCTGGCACTCCGGGCAGGCCCCGTGCGGCGTGTTGAACGAGAAAGTGCGCGGCTCAATTTCCGGCAGGCTCACGCCGTGCTCCGGGCACACGAAATGCTCCGAGTAGGCGATGTCCACCGCCGGTTCGGCGCTCAAGTTGTGCAGCGTCAGGTAGCCGTCGCCGAATTTCAGCGCCGTCTCCACCGAGTCATTCAGCCGCGAACGGAATTGCTGCGCTTCTTCATCCTGCCCCGTGCGCAGCACCAGCCGGTCCACCACCGCTTCAATCGTGTGGTTCTTGTAGCGGTCCAGGTCGCTATCCTTGGCCTGGTCGAGCTCCATCAGTTCGCCATTCACGCGGGCGCGGGTAAAGCCCGCCTTGCGGATTTCCTCAAATACGCCCTGATGGGCGCCCTTGCGGTGCTTAATCAGCGGGGCGAGCAACAGCAGGCGCGTGCCTTCCGGCAGCGCCAGAATCGCATCCACAATCTCCTGGGCGCTCTGGCGCCCCACTTCGCGCCCGCACTCCGGGCAGTGCGGTACGCCCACCCGGGCGAACAGCAAACGCAGGTAATCGTAAATCTCGGTGACCGTCCCGACCGTCGAGCGCGGGTTGTGCGAGGTCGCTTTCTGGTCAATGCTCACCGCCGGCGAAAGCCCCTCAATGTACTCCACTTCCGGCTTGTCCATCTGCCCTAAAAACTGGCGCGCATAGGAAGACAGCGACTCCACATAGCGCCGCTGGCCCTCGGCGAAAATCGTATCAAAGGCCAGCGAGGACTTGCCCGAGCCGGACAGCCCGGTGATGACCACGAACTTATCGCGCGGGATGTCCACGCTAAGATTTTTGAGGTTGTGGGCTTTGGCGCCCACCACGCGGATGACGTTTTCAGACATGGCAGGGGGGTCCTTTTGGAGATTTACCGGTAAACGCGATTATAGCACGAATGTTTCAAGAATGCTGCGCCGCTGTGGGCTATCCTGTCATTGCGAGCCCAAAGGGCGAAGCAATCTCTTCGCTTGGACTGGAGATTGCTTCGGCGGATAAAACTCGCCTCGCAATGACAAACCCCACCTTGTTGGTTACTTCCGTGCCGAACGGCGCGACCGCAGATTATACCCCGCCCAGTTTGTCATTCCAGAGTTGGTGCAGCCAACTCCGGAATCCTGACCCATCTAAGAAGCAGTTAAAAAATTCTATGAGCTATCTAAATGGGTATCTTCGATTACGAAACATGAGTGGACTTGACGCGTAGGGGCGCAGCATGCTGCGCCCCTACAAAAAGCACGTTTGCGGCGAGTCTTCGTAAGGCAATAAGATTTTGTTAGGGGCTCCAGTTCCCATCACCCCTCCCCCTTTCGGATGAAATTCCAAACCCCGCCACCCGGCGCGAGTACACTTTAACCCAGAGACACACCGCCATGACCACCCAACCCCCCACACCCGGCGACACCCGCCCCAGCCCCGCCCTGCACCAAACCCGGGCCAGCGCCACCCAGCGCGTCCCGCTGGCCGGCCGCGGCGGGCCGCCCCCGCCCAACACCGGCTGGCGCGACATCGCGCTGCGCCTGCTGCCCTTTGTGGCCGTCCTCGCCCTGCTCTTCCTCGCCAGCCTGCTGCTCGGCGCCAACAGCGGCCAGCGCACCTTTGGCGCCACCGCCACCGCCGCTGCCCGCGTCTACCTCGACGAGCAATACGCGCTTGCCTTGCAGGACATCCAAAACGGCAACCTCGAACTCGCCCGCCAGCGTTTTGAATACATCTTCACCCACGACCAGTCCTACACCGCCGCCGCTGACCGCTGGGTGGAGCTCTCGCTGCTGCTCAACGCCACCATGACCGTCACGCCCCCGGCCCCGCCCAGCGTGACCCCCACGCCCGATAACCGCCCCAATGAAGAACTCTTCACCCAGGCCCTTGTCCACATCGCCAACCGCCAGTGGGATGCCGCCCTGCAGGCCCTTGCCTCCCTGCGTCAGAACGACGCCAACTACCGCGTGGTGGATGTGGACGGCCTCATCTATTTGAGCCTGCGCAACCGCGGCCTGGAGCGCATCCTCCAGGGCGGGCAACTCGAATCCGGCATTTATGATTTCTCGCTGGCCGAGCACTTCGGCCCGCTGGATACCCAGGCCCAGGTCGCCCGCGGCTGGGCGCGCCTCTATTTGCAGGGCAACGCCTTCTGGATTGCCTACCCCGACATCGCCGCCGGCTACTACGGCCAGGTGGCCGCCGTCGCCCCCAACCTGATGGATGAATCGGGCATGAGCGCCTTCTTCCGCTACTGGTCTTCGCTGGTGCAGATTGCGGATAACCTTGCCGCCGCCGAAGACTGGTGCGCGGCCAACGACCAGTACCAGGCCGCCCTCGCCGCTGCCAATAATGGGAACGTGGCCGCCACCGCCCAGGTTGCCCTGCAAAACTGCGTCGCCCTCACCCCCTCGCTCACGCCCACCCTGACCCTCACCGTGCCCGGCCCCACCGCCACCCTCTCGCCCAGCACCGCCCCCGAGACCGCCACCCTGCCCGCCGGGGATACCGCCACCGCCACGGCCACCAGCCCGGCCGCCGCTACGCCTACGCCCACTGCCACCAATCCACCGCCCGCTACGGCTACGGCCAGCCCCACGGCCACTAGCGAACCGCCCCCCACCGCCGAACCAACCGCTACCGCGACCCCCTGAGGCCGCTAAACCCATGCAACCCAAAACCCCCCGCCCGCCGATTTTCAGCCTGACCGCCATTTTCTGGCTGCTGGGCGTTTTCCTGTGTGCCGCCAGTTTTCTGGCTTTTGGCGGCTTTCAGGCTGGCCGCCTGCTCACGGCCCCCTCCGGCAGCCTCCTGCAACGTTTTCTTGGCACGCCCGCCGCGCCCGGCGGCCCGGGCGCGCCCACCCCGGACCCCTTCAGCCTCGCCCTCGCCCCGCCCACCCCGAAACCCTGGAACGGCACCGACCGCGTCACCATGCTCGTCATGGGGTTGGATTACCGCGATTGGGCCGCCAATGAAGGCTCCGGCGCCAGCCGCAGCGACACCATGATCCTGCTCACCATTGACCCCGTCGCCCGTAACGCCGGCATCCTCTCCATCCCGCGTGACCTGTGGGCCAACATCCCCGGTTTCAAGCCCAATAAAATCAACACCGCCCACTACTTTGGCGATATTTACCGCGTCCCCGGCGGCGGCCCCGGCCTCGCTATGGCCACCGTCGAGGCCACCCTTGGCGTGCCGATTGATTACTACGCCGTGGTGGACTTCAACTCCTTCGTGCGTTTCATTGACCTGATTGGCGGCGTCAAGCTGGACATCCCCGAACCCATCCGGATTGACCCGCTGGGCGATAAGCCGCCCCGCGACCTCAAGCCCGGCCGCCAGGTCTTGCCCGGTGAACTCGCCCTGGCCTACGCCCGCACCCGTTCCACCCCCGGCGGCGACTTTGACCGCG
The DNA here is from genome assembly GCA_964514335.1 of uncultured Anaerolineaceae bacterium. Taxonomy (GTDB): domain Bacteria; phylum Chloroflexota; class Anaerolineae; order Anaerolineales; family UBA11579; genus SCUK01. Next base: position 8,617 of record CAZEQN010000047.1, on the reverse strand, counting down.
CCCAGCGCCAGCAGCAGGTTATCTTTGCCATCCGCGACCGCCTGCTGGACCCCGAAATTTTCCAGCATGTCCTTCAAAACGCCCCGGCCATCTATGCTGAATTGCAGGGTGGCATCCGCACCAACCTGCCGTTTGAAGATGCCCTCCAACTGGCGGTG
>CAZEQN010000047.1:0-8449 GCA_964514335.1 uncultured Anaerolineaceae bacterium | reverse complement strand
GTCCACCCAGATTCCCACGGATGCGATTAAGCGCGGCGCCATCAATGAGTCCTATATCACCTATGGCCGCTCGCCGGATGACCTTGCCATCCTTATCCCCATCCCTGACCGTATCCGCATCCTGCGCGATGAAATTTTCTCCACCGGCGGCGCGTTCAGTCCCCTCACGCCCGGCACTGCCCAGGAACGCATGCAACTGGAGCGCGCCCGTATTGCCGTGCTGGATGGCGCCAGCGGCGGCGACCTTGCCAACCGCACCGCCGACTACCTGCGCGGCCTCGGCGCCGAAATTACCGCCAGCGGCCCGGCCGAGCGCGGCTACAGCGAAACCACCATTATTGACTACACCGGCAACCCCTACACGCTTCAGTATTTCGTGGCTTTGTTCGGCATTCGTGACAGCCAGATTATCCACCTCTTTGACCCCAACAGCCCGGTGGATGTGGAAATCAAACTCGGCAGCGACTGGCTGAACAACAACTCCCTGCCCTGAACCCCGCACATTAATCTCCAACGCAAGGAATCCGCAATGAAATTTAAACTCACTCTGGCGTTCGCAATTCTCATGCTGGCCGGTCTGGCCTGCAACCTTGGCGCGCTGGCCCCGGCCGCCCCCGCCCTGCCCGGCCCGGATGAAATTGCCACCCTCGTGGCCGCCACGGTGCAGGCGGGCGGGGCAGACCCGGCCCCTGCCGCCACCTTGCCAGCCGTCGAAGCGGGCAGCGTCTTACCTGCCGCCCTGTACTTCATCAGCGATGCCAGCGGCTTGCCGCAGGTCTGGCGGCTCGCCCCGGATAGCACGACCCTCACCCAAATCACCAACGAAGCCGAAGCGGTCGAAGGCTTTGCCGTTGCGCCCGGCGTGGGCGAAATCGCCTACATCGTGCAGAATCAGATTTTCACCGTCCTGCCGGATGGCTCGGCCCGTGCCCGGATTGTGGATGGCGGTTCGCCCGCCGAAACCGACCAGTATTTTCTGTACGAGAAGATCAGCGGCCTGGCCTGGTCGCCGGATGGCCTCACGCTCGCCTACGGGCGCGGCGGCCTGAACCTCTATTCCATTCTGGATGGCGCCAGCCAGCAGGTATTGGCCAACGAAAGCCGGGATGTCGGCGGCGGGATGGAGGTCGCCGACCGGTTGTTCTTCCCGGCCGCCTGGTCGCCGGATGGCAGCCGCCTCTTGGTCACGATTGGCTACTACGAGGGCGGCACCCTGGGCGTATGGACGCCCGCCAGCGGCGCTTTCACTCAACTGCAAAGCCGCTACAACGCCTGCTGCTTCTATTCCTGGTCGCCGGACAGCGCCCGCCTGTGGGTCGCCAGCCCCTACATCGGCATGATTGACCCCGGCCTGTGGCGGTTTGATGCCGCCAGCGGCGCCGAGACCGAACTGCTGCCCTCGCAGAACCCGGATGGCACCCTCAACTTCGCCAGTTTCCCGCTGGAGGTCGGTAGCGACCTGCTCTACTTCTTTGCCAATACCCCGGACTTCCCCAATGGCGATGTCCCCCTCACGCTGGTGCGCGCCCCGCAGTCAGATATCAACGCCCGCACCATCCTGCGCCCCGAGACCTGGCTGCTGCGCGACCTGCTGTGGGCGCGCGATGGCCGTCTCGCCATCGGCGTACAGATGGACCCCGGCAGCACAAACTACCCGTATGGCACGCTGGTATTAATCTATGCCGATGGCAGCCCGGTACGCCCGCTCGCTAGCTCCGCCTACTCCCCGCAGTGGGGGCCGTAAATCTAACAAGTTCCTTAACCGATGTGACAGATACCTTTGAGCACCAAACTCGAATGAAACTCTCGTGTAGGGGCGGGTTTCAAACCCGCCCCTACGGAAGTTACAGTCACTTAGAGACTGTTTAAGTAGTCCTTGAAATAGGGTTTAAATCTGGTAGGGGCGACCTGCTGGTCGCCCCTAAACGTCAATGTCTCTCATGTTTGATAATTGAAGATGCTAAATAAGTTGGCTAAAAAACTATTAGTCGACTTTCAAGAATTCCGCAGAAGGGGAGGCAGCCCGGTTCACCCGCCCGGTAACTGCCGGTAGGCCCGGTTGAAATACAGCAACGGCTGGCCGCCCTCGCCCGCCGCCCGCACTTCCAGCACCTCCGCAAAAAACACCGTGTGCGTCCCGGCCGCGTGCCGTTCCGTCACCCGGCAATCCACCCACGCCAGCCCGCCTTCCAGCAGCGGGCTGCCCGTTTGCAGGGCAAACGTCTTCAAGCCCGCATAGCGGTTCTGCAACTCGGTCGCCATCCCGGCAAAGCGGTCAGAGATCGCCTGCTGCTCCCGCGCCAGAAACGTCACCCCAAACGCCCCGGAGGCATCCACCAGCCCGTGCGTGCGCGTGATTTTTTCCAGCGAAACCATCACCAGCGGCGGCTCCAAACTCAACGAAGTAAACGAACTGACCGTCATCCCATGCTGAATCCCGTTATGGCGGGCCGAAACAATTGAAACCCCGGTCGCCCAGAAGCGCAGTGTGTCGCGCAGGGCCTCGGTGGACAGCGTAATTTTTTCAGGCGGTGTAGTCATCATGCGTTCATTGTAGCCCAGCGGGCATGCGCCTTGCAAGGAATAAAGCGGCTTTTGAGCCTGTACACTGGAACAGTCCCTTTGTCTTACAGATTTGCCCCCCTTCTGCCGCCCCGCCCGCCCCGGAAAATGGTACATTAATGGCTATGATTGACCCCACCCCCAACCCCCGCCCGCGCCCCGCCGGCCGCATCAACAGCCTGCGCATTTTCTGGAACGTAGCCGTCACCGGCGCCATCCTCGCCACCCTCTTCACCACCTGGACGCCCCTCGGCCTGATGCCCTACGGCCTGATGGAACGCTTCACCGAGATGTTCGCCCCGCTGGATGATTCCGGCCTGGCGGCCTTCCCCACCGCCACGCCCCGCCCGCGGCCGCGCATTGGCATTGTCGCCGGTCACTGGCAAAACGACTCCGGCGCAATCTGCCCGGATGGCCTGCAGGAAGTGGACATCAATCTCGAAATCGCCACCCGCGTGCGCGACCTGCTCACCGCCGAAGGCTTTGATGTTGACCTGCTGGCCGAATACGATGAACGCCTCACCCTCTATCAGGGTCTGGCGCTCGTCTCCATCCATGCCGATACCTGCGAATTCATCAGTAACGAGGCCACCGGCTACAAGGTCGCCCAGGCCCTCGCCACCATCCCGCGCATGCAGGAGCGCGCCAGCCGTCTCTCGGCCTGTCTGCGCGCCCGTTATGAGGCCGCCACTGGCCTGCGCTTTCATGCCGGTTCGGTCACGCGCGACATGACCAATTACCACTCCTTTGACGAAATCCACAACGAAACCACCGCCGTCATCATTGAAACCGGCTTCATGAATCTGGACCGCCAGTTGCTCACCCAGGGCCAGGACCAGGTCGCCGCGGGCATTGCCAACGGCATCCTGTGTTTTATCAATAATGAAGACGCCTCTTCTGCCAGTCCCTAATCTCTCGCGCCGTCAGTTCCTGCAGGTCGCAGGTTGGGCGGCGCTTGGTCTGGCCGCCCGGCCGCGCCCCGCCCGCGCCGCCGTGGGTTCTGTCCGCGCCGGGTTTGGCCGGGTACTGGTGGCGGACCTCGCCGCCCATCGCGAACCGGACTTTGCCAGCCCGCTCGTACAGCCCTACGCCCGGGATGACATCCTGCCTCTGGCTGAAAGCGTGCTGGCTGACCAGCCTGCCTGGAACCCGGTCTGGTACCGTATTGAGGAGGTCGGCTACATTCACAGCGCCGCCCTTCAGCCGGTAGACTATTTGCTCAATGAACCGGTGGATGGCCTGCCGAGCTGGGGGCGGCTGGCCGAGGTCAGCGTGCCCTATACCGATGCCTATGCCACTCCGCGGGCGCGCGGCAAACCCGCCTACCGCTATTACTATCACAGCGTACATTGGGTTGACCAGCTCACCTTTGATGATGTGCCCCAGGCCTGGTATCGTATCCGTGATGACCGCGTTGAAGGCCAGTTCTACTATGCCCCGGCCCAGCATCTGCGCCTGCTACCGGAACGCGAGCTGGAGCCCATCAGCCCCGAGGTGCCGCTGCGCGAAAAACGCCTTGAAGTTCGGGTGGGCGAGCAGTTGCTCATTGCCTATGAGTATGACCGGCCGGTGCTGATTACCCAGGTCTCCACTGGCGATGAAGCCACCGACTCGCGCTGGCGCACCCCGCTGGGCAGTTTCCAGACCTACTACAAGCGCGCCTCGCGCCACATGGCCGGCGGCGACCTGGCCGCCGATGGCTACGACCTGCCCGGCGTCCCCTGGGTGTGCTACATCACCGAGCAGGGGCATGCCTTTCATGGCGCTTACTGGCACAACGCCTACGGCCAGCCGCGCAGCCACGGCTGCATCAACCTGCGCCCGGACGAAGCCCGCTGGCTTTTCCGCTGGACCCAGCCCGAAGTGCCACTGACCAACCAGCACAAATATGAAACCTACGGCACCTGGGTGGATATCCGCGCCTGACTGGCCGGTTCTAACAACTCTCTTACGTCGCGCCATCCAAAAACAGGTACCATAAATCCATGTCCCCCATTGCTCCTCTCTTTGCCGGGTTAGTGGTAGATGAATTTGACCAGCCGGTGGATACCGCCCAGGTGGGCGATGAAGCCATGTATGTCGTCAATGACGCCGGGTTTCGGCGTCATGTCTCCGCCGCCCCGGTAGACCGGGCCGTGCTGGCCTGGTTCGCCGCCCAGGTGGAAGGCCATGAAGACACCCTCACCGAGCAGGCCGCCAAAATGGTGGGGGCGGATGACATCTTCAGCCGCGCCTTGCTCGAAAACCAGTTCAAAAACATCGGCGAGCAAATGGAGCGCGTTCTGCAAGCCGGTATCCCGGAAGAAGCCCGCGCCTACCTCGGCATGACCGGCCTCAAAATCCGTATCAATCGCCAGGGCGATCTGCTGGAAGTCATCCAGCCCGGCCTCATCGCCCCGGACGAGGAATAAGCCTTAAATAAGGGGAGTGGATAACAAGGTGGGTTTGTCATTGCGAGGCCCATCGGGCCGGAGCAATCTCCGAAACTCTCTATGAGATTGCTTTGGCGGGACAAGCCCGCCTCGCAATGACGGATTAGCCCAGGAACTTATCCACTCCACAACAAAAACAGCCGCATTCGCGGCTGCTTTTTAGTTCAACAGGTCACACTCGCTGGCTAATTGTCCGCCGGCATCCGCAGGATGCGCCCGTAAGCGAACCAGGCCACGGCCAGGCCAATCACCCACGGCAGGTTCAGCAGCACCAGCTCCATCCACCAGGCCCCGTTCGGGATGGGGGGCGGCGCAATCTGAATCCGCAGCGCGCTCAAATCAATAAACGGCGGCACCGGCGGCGGCAGCAGTTCAAAGCGTTCAAACAATTCCTTGATGCTCATTCCCGGCGGGGCAAAAAACCGGATGGTCGCCGCCAGCGCCATTCCGCCCCCGGCTACAAAAATACCCACAATCGCGCCCCCCAGCATCGCGATAAACTGGTCGCCAAAATTATAGGTTTCGGCTTTCTTCTCGGCGTGCATCTCACTCATCATCAGGTCGGCTCCTCTGGAAAATTCCAAATACTCTAAGCCGCTATTATAGCAATTTGTGACAAAGTGGACAAGAGAAGCGCGCAATAGATTTTGATGCCCCGCCCTTCACCACCTGCTCACCGCCGAATTCTGATGCGCTTCTAAGGAATTCCGTTTGACCAAATTCCACCGGCGCGGTATAATCTGCCGGTCATCATCAAGTAATCAGAGGAAGTGTCATGACGAAAAGAACTTACCAACCGAAAATTCGCCGCCGGATGCGCGTCCATGGGTTTCGCTCCCGCATGGCTACCGCCGATGGCCGGGCCGTGCTCAAGCGCCGCCGCGCCCGTGGCCGCCACAAGCTGACGGTCACCATGAACAACCACGTTAAGAAGATTAACTGGAAGGCCTGATTCAGCCGGCGCGCCCTGCGCCAGCCCCAGCCGCGGTGGAACATATTTCTCGTCTGACCCGGGCGGCTGACTTCGAGCGGGTGCGGCGCGATGGCAAGTCGATAGCCCACCCGCTGCTTGTATTCGCCCTGCTGCCTACCGGCGAACCCCGCACCCGCGTTGGCATCACCGCCAGCCGCGGCGTCGGGGGCGCCGTCCAGCGCAACCGGGCCAAGCGCCTCCTGCGGGCCGCCCTTCAGCCCTTGCGCCCGCAACTCCCCAGCGGCTACGATCTGGTATTGATTGCCCGCCAACCCCTGCTGGCGGTAAAGACCCCCGCCGTGCAGGCCGCTCTGGAACATTGTTTGCGGCGAGCCGGACTGATGGACAAAGAATGACTGCTCAACCTGCGCCCCACATCCACCCCGAAATTCACGAGCACCGTTCGCCCGAGTTGCGCACCCTGCCGCTGAATTTCGCCACCCTCGCCCGCTGGCCGCTGCTGGCGCTCATTCGCCTCTATCAGATGACCTTCTCCCGCACCCTCCCGGCCGATACCTGCCGCTACTACCCGACCTGCTCGCACTATGGCTACCAGGCGATTTTCAAATACGGCGTACTCAAAGGCGGCTGGCTGGCGTTTACCCGCGTCCTGCGCTGCAACCCGTTTTCCAGCGGCGGCTACGACCCGGTCCCCTAGCAAACCACCCGGGCCGGCGGGCAACTTTGCCGCCGTTTGCCCGTAAAGGAAACCATGAAGAAAAATCGAACCCCCCAGCTTGTCCTGCTTTTTGTGGCTTTGGCCCTGTTGTTGAGCGCCTGTGGTGGCGATGGCTTTATCCCTTCCTCCTGGGCTGGTCTCACCCCCAGCGAAGATGGCAGCCGCCTGTATGTCGCCCACAATCAGGGCATCTATGCCCTTGACCCCGCCAGCGGCATCATCCAGTTCACCTACCCCGCCGAAGCCGACCGCGGCGCCACCTACTTCGCCGCCCCGGTCATCACCTCGGATGGGCAACTACTGGCCGGCGCCTACAACAACCGCCTGTACAGCTACAACCTCGCCAGCGGCGCCGAACTCTGGCGCTTTACGGACGCCCACAGCCGCTTCATCGCCAGCCCCCTCCTGCTGGATGATGTCATTTACGCCCCCAATGCGGATGGCAACCTCTACGCTTTGAGCCTCAACGGCGCGCTTCTCACCACCTTTGAAACTGGCGACGGCCTGTGGGCCACCCCCGCCACCGATGGCGCTGCCATCTACCTGACCAGCATGGATGGCTACGTTTACAGCCTCTCCCCCCGGTCGCTTTCCGCCAACTGGCAAACCGATACCGGCGCGGCCCTCGTCACCACCCCCGTCCTCTCTGAAGACGGCCTGCTCTATGTTGGTAACTTTAACAGTGAAGTCCTCGGCCTCAATACCCGCACCGGTGTCATTGAATGGCGCGCCACCCTCCTGGACCTCGTCTGGGGGCCGCCCACCCTCGCGGACGGCATGCTCTATGTCGGCGACCTGGGCGGCACGCTCTACGCTTTTGAGGCCGGCGGCAGCTCCACCGCCGTGTGGCAGGTGCCGCTGGAGGGTCAGCTGGTCGGCGCGCCCCTCGTACTGGAAGACACCCTCTACCTCACCAGCAGCGCTGGCCTGTTCTACGCCATTGACCTGCAGGGCGTCATCCGCTGGGTGCGCCAGGTGCCGGAAAGCCAGCTCATGGGCACGCCCGTGGCCATTGGCGACCTGATTGTGGTCAGCGAAATCGAAACCGACAATGTCCTGATTGCCTACGACCGCAACGGCACTGTCCAATGGCAATTCAGCGCCGATAACTAGCCCGGATTAAGCGAGAACCCTCATGGATATAATCGTCGTTCCATTTATCAATGCCCTGGTGTTTATCTACGGCTTGCTGGGCAACAACTTTGGTCTGGCCATCATCGTCTTCACCCTGCTGGTGCGTTTAGCCACCCACCCCTTCACCAAGCAGCAGATGGACAGCACCAAAAAGATGCAGGAAATGCAAAGCAGCAAGGCATTTACCGACCTGCAGAAAAAGTACAAAAACGACCCCCAGAAAATGCAGCAGGAGCAGATGAAGCTTTACCAGGAAATGGGCATCAACCCGCTTGGCTCCTGCCTGCCCACCCTCTTGCAGTTCCCCATCATCATCGGCCTGTACTGGTCGGTCACGCGTGTGCTGGCGGTTTCCCCCACCCAGCTCCTGCACCTCATCCGCGACATCAACCTGCCCAACGCCGCCAGTCTCATCCCCATCAACAACCACTTCCTGTGGATGGATTTAAGCCAGCCGGAACGCCTGCCATTGGCGTTCATCCCCAGCACGTTGCCCATCATTGGCCAGGGTCTCCCCGTCCTGGCGATTCTGGTGGCGGTGTCTTCTTACTTCCAGACCAAACTCATGACCCCGCCGAGCGCCAACATGAACGAGCAGGCGGCCCAGATGAACAAGATGATGACCATCTACATGCCGTTGTTGATGGCCTGGATTTCATACCAGTATTC
>CAZEQN010000046.1:0-14197 GCA_964514335.1 uncultured Anaerolineaceae bacterium | reverse complement strand
TGAAATCCAGCTCACCCGCGAAACCAGCAGCCAGATTTACCCGGCCTGGAGCCCCAACGGCAAGTACATCGCCTACTTGAGCGATGCCGAAGGCCAGTTCGACCTCATGGTCTACGATGTCGAAACCCAGGAAACCATCAACATCACCGCCGGCGATGACCGCAACGCCGATAACCACGCCTGGTCACAGTCGGGCAACCGCCTCGCCTACCAATCCACCCGCGATGGCGACCCGGACATCTACTCCTACGACCTGCCCACCAACACCGAATTCCTGGTCTCGGACTTTGATGGCTCGGACAGCTCCCCGACCTGGGACTGCAGCGATGCGAACATCTCCTTCACCTCCCTGCGGGATGGCGACTCCAATATCTACGCCGCCCCCTGGAACGGTGGCCCGAACGGCAACCTGACCATCCACCCCGCAACGGATAAGTGGTCAGAATGGTCGCCGACCAAGGAACAAGCCAGCCGCGGCCGCTAACCCGACCCGGCCACACTCAAAAGAGAGATGGTGGGCAACCCCCACCATCTCTCTTTTCCACAACCTTCTATGAAGACTGCATTATCCCCCCGCATCAAGGTACAATATCCCCACTCAATTCCAACCAACCCCCTTGCGACCTTTTTTAACGCCAAAAGCCGACTAATGATTAAATCAACCACTACCCCGGCGGACACCGCCGCCAGCGAGCTAAACCAACTCGTTCAACAGGCGCAAATGGGCAACGAAGACGCATTTGGCAAACTCTATGACCACTTTTACCCGCTGGTACACCGGCGGGTATGGCACCTCGTTCCGCCCCAGGATGCCGAAGACGTCACCCAGGAAATTTTCATTGCCATCGTGAAGTCCCTCGGCTCCTTCCGCGGCGATAGCAAATTCACCACCTGGTTAAGCGCCCTCACTAACTATCAGGTTGCCAACTACTACCGCCGCCGCGAGCACCAGGTCAGCAAGCTGACCGAAAACCAGGACCTGCTCTCGGATGACATGCACCTGCATGATCAGGAACAGGACATGCGCTATCAGGAAGACATCATCGCCCTGCGGCGCGGCCTTGCCAATCTGCCCGAGCACTACCGTGAAATCCTTTTACTGCGCTTTGTGGAAGGCATGCAATTTGACGAAATCGCAGTCGAACTGGATAAGACTCTGGATGCCGCCAAATCATTGTTTCGGCGTGCCCTGCAAGCCCTCCAGGATGAGGTCAAATAACCATGCCCCGTCAATCGGACACCCACCCCCTTGATGATCACATTGCTCGCTATGTGGATGCTTTACAGACCGGCACACCTGTAACCAAGGATCACGACATGGAAACCCGCCAACTCGAAGAACTTGCAGACCGCCTGCATCAAATGTCCGGCAGTTACCCCGCCGATGTCTCCGCGACCACGCGCCGGCGCATGGAAGTCTTCAGCGCCTATCGCCAGAACATTCGCAAAACCCCGGCCCGCCAAACTTGGCTGGAACGCATGCTCGAAACCCTCGGCCGTTACCCCACCGCCACCGCTATTGGCATGGTCGCCGTACTGGCTCTGGCAGTCGTCACGGTGGTATCAAACTCCCCCGTCGGCGGCGGCTTCTCTGCCACGGCTGGCCTGGGAAACCTCCTCGTCCCCGTACTTGCGTTTGGTCTTCTGCTGGTTGCTGCGGTAATATACAGTATCAAACGCCGCAAATAATATCCTCGCCAGCAGGAGCCCGGCCATGAACCTCACCTCCATCATCGCCTACCTGATTGCCACCGCCATTCCGGCGGCGGTACTCTTTTTCATCTACAAACGCAATCTCTACCAAACCGGCTCATTTACCTTTGTGGGTGGCTCGTTTATCTGGGGCGCGGCCGTCTTCCTTTTTGTATCCCTCCTCAACCGCAACCTCCTGCGCCTGGAACTGGTCGAGCAACTCACCCTCGTGCAGTTCATCGCCCCCATCACCGAAGAAATCCTCAAAGGACTGCTCTTCGTCTTTCTCTTCCGTAAAATCAACTTCACCTATTTTGTCGATGGCGCCATCTACGGCTTTGCCGTCGGCATCGGCTTTGCCGTGCTGGAAAATTACGAATACATCGCCAATTTTGAATCAGCCGCCCTTAGCATCGCCATCGGCCGGGTCATCTCCACCAACCTCATCCACGCCTCCGCCACTGCCCTCGTCGGCATCGCCTTTGGCCTCGCCCGCTTCCAGAAAGGCTTGCGGCTCATCGGTCAGATTCTCGCCGGGTTGCTGGTCGCCATGGCCCTGCATGTCATGTTCAACAACCTCGTTACCCGCGTCAGCAGCGGTCTGCTCCTGCTCTACGCCGCCGCCGTGGGCATCTTCGCCACCGTGGTCATCACTCGCCTCATCAAAACCGGCCTCACCCAGGCCCGTACCTGGATTCAGGAAAAACTCGGCGCCACCGACCGCGTCACCACCAGTGAAACCAAACTGGTAGACCAGATTCAGGACGGCAAAGCCCTGCGCGCCACCCTCGCCGAAGTCTTCGGCGAAGACCAGGCCGACCAGATTCAAAACTTCCTCATGATCCAGGCCCGGCTTGGCATTCACCGCAAAAATCTTGAAAAATTTGAAGACCCGGCCCTTAAGCGCCAAACCGAAGACGAAATGGCTAAACTCCGGGCTGAGATGGATGGTCTCCGCCGCCAGCTCGGCACGTACGCCATGATGACCCTGCGCGGCATCTTCCCGCCCGATGAAGGGCCGCTCTGGGGCGCGCTGGAAAACACCATCGCCACCCGCATGCAACAGCCCCGCCCGGCTGGCGGCGGCCTGTGGGGCGCCCTGGACACCCAGACCACCCGCCGCCGCGATTTACCCCCACCTGCCCCACCGCCCAGCGAAGCGGAATAAATAGGTGTCAGCCTGAACTCATGATATTATGGAGCAGGCTCTATAAAAACTATTTCGCCCTCCATGAATCAGGAAATCTATTCCCTCCTTAAACAATCGGAATGGTTTTCAAACCTTCCAGATGAGGTCATCCACCTCTTGATGGTGCGCGTCAAGTCGCATCAGGTGCCCCCCGGGCAGGCCATCATTCAGCGCGGCCAGCAGGACGACTCGGTCTTCATGATTCAATCGGGCTGGGTTAAAGTTGTCATCCCCGAGGAGGGCGAAGAAGGCGAAATGGTGCTCAACCACGTTGGGCCGGGCGAAATGGTCGGTGAACTCTCGCTCGTAGACCAGCGGCCGCGCTCCGCTTCCGTCATTGCCTTGTCTGACCTCAACGTACTGGAACTCACTCGCCGTGACTTCCTTGAAATCATGCAGGAATACCCCATGATGGGCCTCCACATGCTCATCACCACCTCCAAACGCATGCGCTTCGTCCTCACCTATCTGGAACAGGCCGTCGCCTGGAGTCACAAAATCGCCGAAGGGGATTACAGCTTTCTGGAGGATGAAAAAGAAGGCAGCCGCGCCGCCATTGTAGACCATTCCTCATCAGATACAGCCCGCGCCAACCGCTTTCTGGCCGCCTTTTTTCAAATGGCGCAGGATGTCCAGAAACGCGAACGCGAACTCAAGGAACAGGTCAAGCAACTCATCATTCAGATTGACAGCGGCAAACGCGACCATGAAATTGAACAAATCGTTGGCTCAGATTTCTTTACCAAGCTAAAATTAGAAACATTGCAAATCCGCGAAGATCGCGGCAAGACCAAAAAATCCTAGCCACACCCCCAATTCTGGAGGCCAACCCCATGGGAAAAATCGTTTCAATCCACTCGTTTCGGGGTGGAACCGGCAAGTCAAACTCCACCGCTAACCTTGCCTCCCAGGTCGCCCTGGCGGGTAAACGCGTAGGCATTGTAGATACCGATATCCAGTCGCCCGGCATCCACGTCCTCTTCGGGCTGGATGGCACCAGCATGGGCCGCACCCTCAACGAATACCTGCGCGGCGAAGCCACCATTGCCGAGGTCGCCTTCAACATCGGCGAACACACCGGCAACGTCCCCGGCCGCGCCAAGCTCGCCGGCAAGGCCCTTTACCTCTTCCCCTCCAGCATCAGCGGCAACGAAATCAGCCGCATCCTCAAAGATGGCTACGATGCCAACCGCCTGAACGAAGGGTTGCAGGAAATGATTAAAGTCCTCAACCTGGACTACCTCTTCATTGACACCCACCCCGGCCTAAACGAGGAAACCCTGCTCTCCATCTCCATTTCAGACATCCTCATCCTCATCATGCGCCCGGACAATCAGGACTTCCAGGGCACGGCCGTCACGGTTGACATCGCCAAAATGCTGTTGGTTGACCACCTCTTCCTGCTGGTCAACAAGGCCTTGAGCCGCTATGACTTCAACCACATGCAGGCCGAGATAGAAGGTGTCTTTGACACCCCGGTCGCCGCCGTGCTGCCGTTGAGCGAAGACATGGTCGAAAACGCCAGTGGCGATGTGTTCTCACTCGCCTTCCCGGACCATCCCTGGTCCAAGGGCATCAAAAAAGTTGCCGACACCATCCTTTCCATAGGCTAAGAGGGTATCCCCGTGCAATGTTGGGAATGTGAAAAACCTGCCCAGGCTGCCTGCGTTTTCTGCGGCCGCTTCGTATGTAAAGAACATGCCAGCAAGCGCCCCAACATCCTGGCCGCGTTTCTTGGCAGCAACCAGACCCCTAAACTCGTCCCGGTGGCGGATGCCATCTGGTGTGGCCTGTGTGACCCGCAGGACGCCATCCCAATGCCTGAACTATGGTAGTTCGCCCGCCGGAAATGCGAGGGTGCTATGAGCCTGTTTGATAAACTCCAAAATCAGCTGGATGACCGCAACGAAGAAGGCGGCATCAGCACCGTAGATCTGCTGGAACTGCCGGAACAATGGCGCCGCATCATGAAACACATGCTGCGCGCCGTCACCATGCCCCGTAAGGACATCGTGACCGTCATTGCCTCCTGGCCCGAGAAGGACCGCTTCACGGAAGCCGAGCTGGATAAAGCTCTCAAATCGCTTGTCCATCAGGGCTGGTTGATTGAAATGGGCGAGGGCGACCTGCTCGGCTATCGCGTCAATCTGCGCCGCAAAAAAGGCAGCGACCTCTCCATCTGGGGCACGATTGGCGACAAAATTGATGAACGCATGCAACAGCAAAAACTTGCCGCCAGCCAGCCCCCACCGGAAGAAGGCGCGCCCCCCGAAAGTTAACCAAAAAGACCTGCTCACCGCAGGTCTTTTTTATGTTTCCAACTCCCGGTTGGGCAGGGAGAAATGAAACCGGCTGCCCTCTCCGGCCGTGCTTTCCACCCACACCCGCCCGCCATGCGCATCTACTACCGCCTTCACAATCGCCAGACCCAGCCCATGCCCCTCGCGGCTCTGGGTGCCCTCCTGCCCCAGCTTGGAAAATTTCTGAAACAGCCGCGCCTGCAAGGCCGGCGGGATTCCCGGCCCATTATCCTGTACCCACACATGGCTGTATTCGCCTTCGCGTGCCCCGCCCAGCCGCACTTCGCCGCCTTCGGGCGTGAACTTCAGGGCATTGCTTATCAGGTTGGTCAACGCCTGTTCCAGCCGCACCCGCGACCCAACCACAGTTAGCGGGCCGGTCAGGTCCTCGGCCAGCAGGCGTACCCCGCGGTCTTTAGCCAGCGCCTGCTGCGTATCCAGCACGCTTTGCCCCAGCGCTGCCAGGTCCAGTGGCTCAAACTCACTCTCAATCCCCAGCTCGATTTTGCCGATATCCAGCAGATTTTCAATCAACCCCTGCATTCGCTCCACGCCCCCCAGAATTTTTTCCGCATACTGGCTGGCCGCCGAGTCCGGCCCATCCTCCGCCACCATCCCGGCATATCCGCGAATAATTGCCAGCGGGTTCTTAAGATCATGTGAAACATGCGCCACGAAATCACTCTTAAGCGCATCCAGTTGTTTCAAAGTCGTGATTTCATGCAGGCTCACCACCATCCCCAGCCCAAAAATCCGCTCCAAACTGCAATCAAACACCCGCCCATCTACAAAGCGAATTTCCCGCACCGGTTCATCCTGTGGCCGTAGCGACTGACAGAATTCCAGCAAAGCCGGCTCTTTCACTACCGCGTTCATCCGTTTGCCAATATCCGTGTGCGCCAACGCCAGCGCCTGCCGCGCCGACTGATTATGCAATAACAGCACGTTGGCTTCATCAAAGACCAGAATCGGCTGCAAGACCGCCTGAACCACCGCGTTCAGAATCCCGCGCTCGTTGCGGGTGCGGGTAAAGAGGGTCGCATTCTCAATCGCCTGGGCCGCCTGCTCCGCAATCGGCCGCAGTACATTCAGGTGCCGCGCCGTAAAACGCTCCGGCTCCGGATGCGTCAGCGTCAACAAGCCAATCATCTGCTCACGCCGCTGGATTGGCAACCCAATCGCCGAGCGGGTTTGCAATCGGTCGCCTTCAAATTCATGCCAGCGCGGCTCCAGCCGGGTGTCCGCCAAAATCATCGGCTCACGCGTCGCATACACCCAGCCCGCAAAGCCTTCGCGCATCACGGTCTCAATGGTAGGGATTTTGATTTCCGGCGGCAATTCAGAACGGGCAATAATACTGCGGCTCACCGCCCCGTTGCCTTCCAGCAGAAAGATGCTGCCTTCACTGGCCCCCACCACCTGCACCGTCATGCTTAACACTCGCCCCAGAGTTTCGTCCAGGTCCAGCGAAGCCGAGAACTCGCGCGAGACATTAAACAACAACTCCACCCAGGCTTTTGCCTGGGCATCGTCACGTCGGTCCATCGGGATGTAATCCTGTTCGGCCACACCAACTCCCGGGGAAAGTTGCAGGGGTTCCATCTATTATACAGTCGTCACCCCAATCCCTGACGGGTCGCGAGAGGCAATGCAAGCGCTGGTTCTGGCAAGTTAAGACAGCGGGCTTCAGCCCGCTGCGCCTTTGAATCTACCCCTTGGTATCGCACATTCTACAACCCCCCGGAAAGCAGCGTCAGCACCACCCCGCCCGCAATCACGCTCCCCAGTTGCCCGGCCGTATTCGCACCCATCGCATGCATCAGCAGGAAATTCTCGTAATCATACTCCTGCCCCACCCGCTGAACGATGCGGGCCGACATCGGAAACGCGCTGATGCCCGCCGCCCCAATTAACGGGTTGAACTTCTTGCCGCTCAAAACATACAGCAATTTCCCAAACAGCACCCCCCCGGCCGTATCAATCACAAACGCCAGCAGCCCCATCGCCAGAATCAACAGCGATTCAGTCCGAATAAACGAATCGCCCGTCATCGTGCTGCCAATGGCCAGCCCCAGAAACACAGTCGTCACATTCGCAATCTCGTTCTGGGCGGCTTTGGTCAGCCGTTCCACCACGCCGGACTCACGCATCAAATTACCAAACATCAGCGTGGCAATCAACGGCGAAGCCTTGGGCGATATCAGCGAAATCACAACCGTCACCACAATCGGAAACAGGACTTTCACCGTCCGCGACACCGGCTTAACCGAGTACGGCATCCGTACCGCTCGCTCGGCCGGCGTGGTCAGCAGGCGCATCACCGGCGGTTGAATAATCGGCACCAGCGACATATACGAATAAGCCGCCACTGCAATCGGCCCCAGCAAATGCGGCGCCAGCCGCGAAGAAACATAAATCGCCGTTGGCCCGTCAATCGCCCCGATAATCCCGATGCTGGCGGCTTCATTCATGTCAAAACCCAGGCTCAAAGCCAGCAGCAGCGTCCCAAAAATGCCCACCTGCCCGGCTGCCCCCAGCAAAGCCATGCGCGGGTTCTCCAGCAGCGGGCCAAAATCGGTCAGCGCCCCAATTCCAATAAAAATCAAAAGCGGGAACAGCTCGGTGGCGATACCCGCCTCAAACAAAATGCCCAGCAGGCCCTCATGTGGGTCAGCAATGCCGGTCAGCGGCAGGTTGGTCAGGATCGCCGCAAAACCAATCGGTAGCAGCAGCACCGGTTCATAATCCTTGCCAATCGCCAAGTAAATCAATATCCCGCCCACACCCATCATTACCAGGTTTTTCCAGCCCAGCGCCAGGGGGGCTTCCAGCAGGCGCAACAGGTCGCTGATGTCCATGCCCGCTACTCCTCAAACCGCACGAGCACATCGCTGTGCGCCACGCTCTGGCCGCTGGCCACCTCCACCGCCGCCACCACCCCGGCCCGCGGCGCCCGGATGACATTCTTCATCTTCATCGCTTCCAGCACCAGCAGGTCCTGTCCCACCTCTACCGCATCCCCGGCTTTCACCAGCACCTGCACAATGTCCCCCGGCATCGGCGCCCGCAAGGGGCCGCTGGCCGCCCCGGAAGGCACGCTGGTCGCCGGGGTTACCGCCCCCGGCCGTGCACTCGGTGCAACCGCGTCCAGGTCTTCAAATTCCACTTTGTAGCGGCGGCCATTCACCACCGCCTCGATGCCAAATTCATCCACCGCTTCGACTTCAACGTCGTACTCGGTACCGTCCAAAAACACCTTCAGATGTTTTGCTGTCATCGTTGTTTACCTTGGGTCAATGCCTGGGTGAATCACCCGCCGGAAGGGGCCGGGGGGGCTTTGCAGCCGTACGCCGAGGTTCGGGTCCATGGGTTGGCTGCGGTGCTGGTTCTGGTACACCCACAGCGCCGCCAGGATGGCCACCCGTCGTTCCGCTTCAGCGTCTTCATGGGCCGCCGCCGCTGCGGGTGCCACTACTGCGCTGCGCACCGGAAACAGCCGCTTCAGCAGCAGGATCACCACAATTAATACCGCCAGCGCGCCAAACGTCACCCCCATCCCCAACACACTCAACCATAATCCCTGTCCCAGCAAATCCATAACGTTTCCTAAAGCGGCATATTGCCGTGTTTCTTGGGGCGGGTGCGCAGCCGCTTGTCACGCAGCAATTCCAGCGCCGCAATCAGGCGCGGCCGCGTCTCGGAGGGCTTGATGACATCATCCACATGCCCGCTGGCCGCCGCCGTAAACGGGTTTGAAAACTTGTCGCGGAACTCTTTGGTGAAAGCCTCTGCCGCCGCCGCGGCATCCGGCTGGCCTTTCAACTTATCGGCATACAAAATCGTCACCGCCCCTTCGGCGCCCATCACCGCGATTTCGGCGCTCGGCCAGGCAAACACCATGTCCGTGCGGATGTGCTTGCTGCTCATCACGATGTACGCCCCGCCATAGGCTTTACGCGTAATCACCGTCACTTTGGGTACGGTGGCTTCGCTGTACGAATACACAATCTTGGCCCCGTGCCGGATAATCCCGCCATGCTCTTCGCGCACCCCCGGCAGGAACCCGGGCGTATCCACAAAAGTCAGGATTGGCAGCCCAAACGCATCGCAAAAGCGCACAAAGCGGGCGATTTTGTCCGAAGCGTTTATGTCCAGCACCCCGGCCAAATTCATCGGCTGGTTGGCTACCACCCCCACCGAAAGCCCGTGCATCCGCCCAAAGCCCACCACCGCGTTCTGCGCAAACCCGGCATGCGTTTCCAGAAATGTGCCGGTATCCAGCACTCGCTCAATCACCGCCCGGATGTCATACGGCTCGGACGGGTCGGCCGGAATCAGGCTGTCCAGTTCCTTATCCATCCGGCGCGGGTCATCGCTGGGCGGCAGGGTCGGCGTCTGTTCGGCGTAGTTGGAAGGCAGGTACGAGAGCAATTTACGCGTCAGGTCCAGCGCCGCGTTCTCATCCGGCGTGGTGAAATGCGCCACCCCGCTGATCTGGTTGTGCACCGCCGCCCCACCCAGTTCATCCAGCCCCACTTTTTCACCCGTTACGGTCTCAATCACTTTCGGGCCGGTGATAAACATGTGACTCTGGCCCTCGGCCATAATCACAAAATCCGTCAGCCCCGGTGAATACACCGACCCACCCGCGCACGGTCCCAGCATCACGCTGATTTGCGGCACCACCCCGCTGGCTTGCGTATTACGCCAGAACAATTCGGAAAATGCCGCCAGGCTGTACACCCCTTCCTGAATACGCGCCCCAACCGAATCCATCAAACCAATTATCGGCACCCCGGCATCCAGTGCCAGGTCCATGATTTTCGCCACTTTCTGCCCCTGCGCTTCAGAAAAAGAGCCCCCAAACACCGTGAAATCCTGTGAAAATACGGCCACCATTCGGCCATCGATTTTGCCAAAACCCACCACCACGCTATCCCCCGGCGGGCGCTCGGTTTCCATCCCAAAATCCACATGCCGGTGCACCAGGTAAGCGTCTATTTCCTGAAACGTGCCCGGGTCCAGCAACCGCGCAATCCGCTCACGAGCGGTCGCTTTGCCCTTCTTATGCTGGGTAGCAATTTTTTCATCGCCGCCCCCTTTTTGAATCAGCGCTCGTCTTTCTTCCAAGTCACGCAGCAGGCGTGCGGCGTTTTCCTTGTTGTTCATCGCTGCGGGCCTCCCTGTCTGGCCGGTTAGGCATACCTTGCAAAGGCTTCCACCTCATTATACAATGGTGTTGTCTGACAATTTCTATCAAGCCTTGCACTCCCAACCCCGAATTTCCGAGGTTCGCCCATGAAACCAGCCCCGTTCAAGTACCTGGCGCCCGACTCTCTCGCAGCCGCCCTTGCCCTGCGCGCCGAGCACGGCGACGAAGCCAAAGCCCTGGCCGGCGGCCAGAGCCTGATTCCCGCCATGAACTTCCGCGTCGCCCAACCCAGCCTGCTGGTTGACCTCAACAAAGTCAATGAGCTGCGTTTCATCCGTATGGAAGGCGATGAACTGCGCATCGGCGCCATGACCACCCAGAATGCCGTGGAACGCAGCCCGCTGGTGGAAAAACACCAGCCCCTGCTCTTTGAAGCCACGCCATTCGTCGCCCACCCCCAGATTCGCAACCGCGGCACGCTTGGCGGCAGCCTCGCCCATGCCGACCCGGCCGCTGAAATGCCGGTTATCGCCCTCGCTCTGGATGCCCGCCTGAAAGCCCAGAGCAAAGCTGCCGAACGCTGGATTCCGGCCAAAGACTTCTTCCAGGGCTTCTTCACCGTAGACCTTAAGCCGGATGAATTCCTGACCGAAATCGCCTTCCCCGCCCCCCCCGCCCCCACCCGCCGGTGCATAAATGGAGTGGCGCGCCCGCCCCGCCGTTACGCCAATTGCGGCGGGGCCGCCCTCGTCTCACTGGATGAACAGGGCCAGTGCGTCAAGGCGCGCCTCGTGTACCTCAACATGGGCGATGGCCCGGTGGATGCTCCAACCGCCGCTGAACAGCTGCTGGGCGCAGCCCCCGGCCCAGCGGCCATCGATGCCGCCGCTGAACGGGCCGCCAGCGAGCTTGCCCCCTTTGGCAGCCTGCACGCCACACCGGAATACCAGATCCATCTGGCCCGCGTCCTCACCAAGCGCGCCCTGCACACCGCCAGCCAGCGCGCCCAGGCCGCCCATTGACCAGCCCCAAGGAAGCCGCCATGACCGACACTCACCCCCTTTCCTTCACCCTCAACGGCCAGCCCCACACCGGCCAGGCCGAAGCCCGTCTGCTCTTTGTGGATTACCTGCGGCACGCGGTCGGCCTCACCGGCAGCCATGTCGGCTGCGAGCATGGCGTCTGTGGCGCCTGCACCATCCTCGTCGATGGCCAACCGGTTCGCTCCTGCCTGATGTTCGCCGTCCAGGCCAACGGCTGTGATGTCAAGACCGTCGAAAGTCTGGGCACACCCGAGCACATGCATCCCCTGCAGGAAGCCTTCCGCGAAGCCCACGGCCTGCAATGCGGTTTCTGCACCCCGGGCTTCCTCATGACTCTCCTCCCCTGGCTCGAAGAAAACCCCAACCCTACCGAAGACGAAATCCGCCATGCCATTTCTGGCAACATCTGCCGCTGCACCGGCTACCAGCACATTGTGGATGCCGTTCTGCTGGCCGCCCAAAAGATGAACGCCTAGCCCATGCTGGCCCAAAAACCCACCAACCCCAACGCCGTGCTGGCCGCCCTGCGCGCCGGTGACCTGCAACTCTCGGATTATCTCGGCCAGTTGGAGGCCCATTTTGAGCAGGTCGAGCCCCAGGTACGGGCTTTCATGCCCGAGCCCGGCCGCTTTGACCGCCTGCGCCAGCAGGCCACTGAACTCGCGGCCCGCTACCCCACCCCCGCCGAACGACCACCTTTCTACGGCCTGATGCTGGGCGTGAAAGACATCTTCCATGTAGAAGGTTTGCCCACCACCGGCGGCAGCCAACTGCCCCCGGAAGCCCTCGCCGGGCCGGAAGCCACGGTTGTCACCCGCCTCAAAGCGCTCGGCGCGCTGGTGTTCGGCAAAACCGTCACCACCGAATTCGCCTACTTCGGCCCCGGCCCTACCCGCAACCCCCACAACCTTGCTCACACCCCCGGCGGTTCCAGCAGCGGCTCGGCCGCCGCCGTGGCCGCTGGCCTGGTTCCCTTTGCGTTTGGCACCCAGACCATTGGCTCGGTCAGCCGCCCGGCCGCCTTCTGCGGCGTCATCGGCTTCAAGCCCACCTTCGAGGCCATCCCGCGCGACGGCGTGATTCCCCTCTCGCCCTCGCTCGACCACATCGGCTTCTTCACCCAGGACCTGGCCCTTGCCCGTGAAATCGCCAGCCAGCTCGTCACCGAGTGGCTGCCCCTGCGCGAACCGCCCCACCACCCGCGCCTGGGCATTCCCACCGGCCCCTACCTTGAACACGCCAGCCCGGAGATGCGCGCCCACTTTGACCGCTTGTGCCAGAAACTCCAGGCCGCGGGTTATGAAATCCAGCCCATCCCGACTATGGCCGACTATGAAGACATTCGCGCCCGCCACAACCGTCTGCTGGCCGCCGATGCCGCCCGCGTCCATGCCGACTGGTTCAGCCAGTACGCTGACCGCTACCACCCCAAGACCGCCGAACTGATTCGTCACGGCCAGGCCATTTCCGAAGACCAGCGCGAAGAAGACCGCCTCGGCCGCGTCACCCTGCGCAACCGCCTGATGAATCGCATGATCCAGCACGAGTTCGACCTGTGGTTAAGTCCCGCCGCCCCCGGCCCGGCCCCGGCTGGCCTCGAAAGCACCGGCGACCCGGTGCTGAACCTGCCCTGGACTCACAGCGGCCTGCCCACCCTCACCCTGCCCGCCGGCACGGCCACCAATGGCCTGCCGCTCGGCCTGCAACTCGCCGCCGCCGGCGGCCAGGATGAACGCCTGTTTGCCTGGGCCACCCAGCTCTGGCCTCACTTCCGTCAGGGATAACCCATGCTCCTCAAGACCGAAATCCGCCCCGGCACCTACTTTGACTCCGTGATACTCATGCACCTCCAGCGCGGCCTCGCCGCCCTGCCCGGCGTGGATGATGCTGGCGTGGTCATGGCGACTCCCGCCAACCTCGAACTATTGGCCGACTTTGACCTGCTTAGCCCCGAAAGCCAGGCCGCCAACCCGGACGATATGCTCATCGTCGTGCGCGCCCAGACCGAACAGGCCGCCGTCGCGGCCCTCGCCCAGGTGGATGAACTGCTCAAGAAACGCCGCTCCAATGTCAGCAGCCAGTACCGCCCCCGCAGCCTGACCGCGGCCGCCGGGCAACTGCCAGAGTCTGCCATCGCCCTCATCTCCGTCCCCGGCCGCTATGCCGCCGCCGTTGCCCACCAGGTCCTCGACCTCGGCCAGCACGTTTTCCTCTACAGCGACAATGTCAGTCTGGACGATGAAATCGCCCTCAAGACCAAAGCCGCAGAAAAAGGCCTGCTGGTCATGGGGCCGGACTGTGGCACCGCCATCGTTAACGGCGTCGGGTTGGGTTTTGCCAACCGCGTCCGGCGCGGCCCCATTGGCGTGGTCGCCGCCAGCGGCACCGGCTTGCAGGCCGTCACCGCCGGCATCCACAACCTTGGTGGCGGCGTATCGCAGGCCTTTGGCACCGGTGGGCGTGACCTCAAAACCGAAATCAACGCCGCCACCGCCCTGCAGGCCCTGGATGTCCTCGCCCGCGACCCTGAAACCAAAGTCGTCGTGCTGGTCAGCAAGCCGCCCGCCGCCGCAGTCGCCACTCGCCTGCTGGCCGCCGCCCAGGCGTGCGGCAAGCCGGTGGTGGTGCAATTCATCGGCTACCCATCTCCCGGCCGTCAGCTTGGGAATCTGCATTTCGCCGCCAGCCTGCACGAAGCCGCTGAAACTGCCGTCGCCCTTTCTGCCAACCCCCTCATCGAAAACCCTGCTCCACCGCGCACAGGCTACCTGCGCGGCCTGTTCTCGGAGCACCTCGAAGCCGGCGTCGCCCGCCGCATGGG